>JAEUTS010000048.1 GCA_016787005.1 Bacteroidia bacterium | reverse complement strand
GCTTGCAATAAAGGCAAGTAAATTTTTGTTTTTCATTTTTGGAGGCAACGCCGAGTAGAATTCTTTTCCCTTATTAAAAGTTGTTGCGGTTTCCTCCACTCTGTCGGTTCTGAATTGCGCTACCATGAACCTCGAAAGTGCTGCAATATAATTCTCAGCCCGGCTCTGCAGTTTTAATGGTTCACGTTCGAGATAGTTAACCCATTCCTTTTGTTTCAGGTAAGCTGCATCATCCCATTTTCCTATCCTGTCTGTACAAATAAAATGTATATAATAATAGTAGCGCAATGAAGAGAAAGTTAATGCTTTTTCAGGTGACGATAGTAAGGGGGCGTTGATTACGGACCTGAGAATTTCTTTGTTTTTTTTGTTCATTTTTTCCGGACTGTTCTCAGTAATTAACTCCGCCTTCACGGTAAGTGTTCTGAAATCGGAAGCATTTTTAATATAGGCCATGTAATCGTGTTCCTTCAGCGCGTCCGTCTTTAAATAGTCATTCACTTTTTCCGATAATCCGGCTTTTCTGAGGGTACCTATTTTCAAGGAAAGTGCCAGGAGTACATACTCATATTTTTCGTGTTCAATGGCGAGTTTTTCGGCTTTTAACAGTAGTTGCAGGGTTAATTCTACAAGTCTTTTTCTTTCAAGTATCTCCGCCTTGTGCAGTAATTGTCTTAACCGGCTGTCGATTGATACCTCGTTATGATAATCTGCGAGTGAATTTAATAAGGCCTCAAACAAATAACTTTTCATTACTTTGAAGTTCTTCAGAAAAGCTTCATCTTTTAATTTATGTTTTAGCCCGGCTTCATTATAAACTGTCTGCTTATCAATTTTATTGAAGAGCTTTACGTAGTTATTGTCTCCCATTTTTCCGGAAGAATGCATCTTGAAATAGCGTTTCTCGTGTCTGTCGAGCGATTTGATCAGGTTAAATAATTTGTCGGATGGGGTTTTCATGTCATATTGTATATGGTCGGGATACTTTATCTAAGATACAATATATAAGGCTTAAACACCTTACTTTTGATGAAATATTATTTGACTGCTAAGGGCTTTTGGCGTAAATTCATAAAATGTTGTCGTTCACCATGACTCGACTCACAACCTTAAATAAAATAATGAAATTCCGGGCTTCTTATTTGGTCGTATTGATCTTTACCCGTCTGATCACGTGTGCATATTCACAGGTAGCCAATAATAGTTCAAATTCTGCATTGCGGGACAATACAATTGTGTTTCCGCATATAGGGATGGCGATAGATCCTTCTGTTGAAGAAGGTCCCAAGTCAGGATTTATTTTTGATGTACGTCATCTTGAACAACCAGTAAAAAGGGATGTGTCATTATCACAGAGAAAAGCTATTGAGGAGAATATTTCAGCAATGCCCGTCAGCTTTAGAAAGAATTTGGGGCAATGGGATGAAAAAATTGTATACCAGGGCTCATCCCCGGGATGGCATGCAAACATTAACTTTTTGAAAAATGGTTTGAGTTTTGGTTTTTCGAGGGAGAAAGAAGCTGAAAAACATGAATTGGATATTAAGGAGGTTGGTCCCGGTAAGGAGGAGCGTGAGTATATGGTGTGGAACTTGAATTTTAAAGACGCAAACCCCAACGCGCAAATTACTGCTCAAGGGAAGGAGGAAAGTCATACAAATTACATCCTTGCTTTAGATAATGTGAAAGAGAATGTGCCGGATTACCGGATGATTACCTACAATGAAATATATAAAGACATTGACCTGAGGTATTACAATAACGGTAAGGATTTGAAGTATGATTTCATCCTAAAGCCTGGTGGAAGTCTCAGTAATATACAAATGGATTGTGAGGGAATTGAGAAGTTGAAAATAAATGAAAGAGGTGAGTTGGAGGTTAAAACACCATGGGGAACTGTGGTTGAGGAACTGCCTGAGTCCTATCAAATTATAAATGGAGCGAAAAGACTTGTAAAGATTCAGTATAAAATTATTGGCAAAACGACCTTCGGTTTTGTTGCATGTGAAAATTATATATTATCAGAAGCTTTGGTGATTGATCCGGTAACGTTAGCGTGGTGTACCAGAAGCGGGTCAGCTAACGTAAATGCAAACGGGTATATACATGATATTGCCGTTGATGCTGTTGGTAATGTTTATGGTTCTTCCGATGGTGAGCCGAATTATTTAACAACACCGGGAGTTTATTCGCAGGTGCAAATGCCCGGGGCCTCATATGTCTTTAAATTGAATAGCACCGCTACGGCACTAGTTTGGGGGACATTTGTGCCCGGTGGCAATTTTGGACATAGTGCAATAGCTGTTGATAATTCGGGTAATGTTTGTGTTGTCGGAGCAAATTCCGGTAGTCTGATAACCACAGCAGGGGCATTCGACGTTACTCCAAATGGTGTTCAGGATGTGTTTATGTTTAAGTTAAATAATAGTGGAGCTGTGTTGTTGTATTCTACATATATCGGCTCGTCTGGCACGGATCAGGCTTTTGATGTGATAATTGATGGCGCGGGGAGGGTATGTATTACCGGTACCACTAATGGCGGTGGATTTCCGACTACTGCCGGAGCATTTGATTTAACTTTTAATGGCGCTACAGATGCGTTTTTTTGTAAGATCAATCCAGCGGGTTCAGGAATTGCAGATATGGTGTATTCTACATTTATTGGCGGTAGCGGTAGCGAAGATGGTGTTTGCCTTTCATTAGATGCTGTAAATATGGCTTATATCGGTGGTGTAACTACTTCGAATAATTTCCCTGTCTCTGTAGGCGCATACGACGGCTCGTTTAATGGTTCAACAGATGCGTTTGTATTTGGATTAAACCCTGCAGGAACAGGTTTGGCAGACAGGATCTATTCTACATACTACGGTGGTACTGGTGGTGATGAATGTATTGGTATTGCTGCAAATTCTGCCGGCGAGACCTTTATTACAGGAAATACTACCTCTGCCAATCTGCCAGTTACAGCAGGATGTTATGATAATACGTATAATGGTACAGGTGATATTTTTGTAGCAAAATTCAATTCTTCAGGAAGTACGCTTTTATACTCAACACATATTGGTATTACATTGGTCTTTAGGTCCAAAATTACTTTGAGTCCTGGTATGTGTGATATCAATGAAGTGTTTGTTTCTGCTATGATAACCAGCGGAACATTTCCTGTCACACCTTGCGCTTATATGTCAACTCCACCTGTTTCTGCAGGAGGAGCAGGTGGCGGAGGGTTTGATATCGTTTTCTTTAAAATGAAAACGGTTGGCGCCGGAGCAGCCGATCTTTTATATTCGAGTTATTTTGGTGGTAATGGCCAGGATTACAACGGAACTTATGATTGCGCACCTATATGTGCTAATCCTGCCGGAGAAGTTTTTATTGCCTATACTACCCATTCCACTAATGTTCCTACTACGCCGGGAGTATATATTCCGAATAATGGAAGTGCGTCTGATCAGCCTGTAATATTTAAAATGAAACCAACGCTTCCAACATTGAATTATACATTTGCTATCGGAGCCTGCAATAATACGGTAAACTTTACAGGGACTGCCAGCGGAACCTGTATCTGGCAGCAAACCTGGTCACCCAATTACTGGCTATGGGATTTTGGTGACGGGCAAACATCCAATTTGCAAAACCCGACACATATATACGGGGCTCCGGGATCCTATAATGTAAAGTTAATTGTTGGTTGTCCAAAGGATTCTATTACCAAAACTGTTGTGATCAATCCGACCGTTACAGTCAGCACTACTTTTGTGAACAGCAGCTGCGGTTCAGCTAATGGTACGGGAACAGCAACACCCGCCGGAGGTACATTACCCTATACATACAGTTGGAGCAACGGGCATACAAATGCTACAGCCACGGGACTGGGGGCAGGAATATATACTGTAACTGTAAGTGATGCGAATGGATGTATGGGACAAAAAACAATAACCATAAATGCCAGTGGAACTTTATTGGCCGCTATTACTCCTGTCAATGGAACGTGCACAGTGCAGGGAAGTGCCACATCAACACCTTCAGGGGGAACTCCTGGCTATACCTTTTCATGGAGCAACGGGCAAACCACTCAAACTGCCATAAATTTAATTACCGGGACATATACAGTGAAAGTAACCGATGCTGCCGGTTGTGCACTTACACGATCGGTTACTATTACACAGCCTGCTGCAATAGTGCCTGTTATTACTGCGGGTAAACAGGCAACATGTGGCCTGAATAACGGAAGTTCAACTGTAACCACATCCGGAGGAACATCGCCCTACACTTACAATTGGAGTAACGGACAAACAACACAAACAACTACGGGTCTGGCTGCAGGTAATTATACGGTTACCGTAAGGGATGTTAATGGTTGCAGCTCAACGCAAAAGGCTGTTGTCACCATCATACCTCCATCAACTTTTTCAGTGACAGTGACTAATGGAACCTGTGGGAATGGAGGAAGTGCAAATGCTGTTGTTTCAGGTGGCACTCTTCCATATACTTATTCCTGGAGTGGTACAGCGCAGACTGTCAATCCCGCCACAGGCATATCAGCCGGAAATTATACTGCGATGGTAACAGATGGAAGCGGTTGCACATCTACTAAAACTTTTTCAATAACCGATACTCCCAATTCCAATGTGGCCACATTTACAATTTCTCCGGGTGCAACCGTTTGTGTTGGAGCGGGCGTTAATTTTACCAATACAGGTACTCCTCCCGGTACGGGGGTAACATTCAATTGGGTCATCTCACCAATCACTCCAGCCAATGTAAGCGGTACAACCACAGATTTTTCATACACTTTTCTTTCAACTGGTAGTTATACCGTAAGCCATACGGTTGTTTCAGGTGGGTGTTCAAAAAATGTAACATCAACAGTCATTGTCATTACCTGTAGTGGTGGCCCTACCGCTACAGCTACAGGTAGTTCAGTATGTTCGGGCGCATGCGCAACAGCAACATCAAGCGCAGCGGGTGGCACAGCTCCATACACTTATTCCTGGAACACCGGTGCCACTACTCAAAATATAAACCCCTGCCCGGCATCAACTACAACCTATACGGTGACGATACGTGATTCGGGAGGGAACATCTCTACATCAACAGCTGTTGTAACGGTCAGTCCTTCTGTGGCAGTGAACATCACGCCAACTAATATTTTATGCAATGGAGGCACAGGATCGGTAACGGCTACAGGAACAGGAGGAACAAGTCCTTATACCTACACATGGAACGGGGGTACAACAGGATTAGTAGTAACAGGTTTGTTGCCTGGAATATATACTGTAACAATAACTGATAATAAAGGTTGTACAGCCACAAATACAACTGGTATTACATCACCCCCGGCTTTGACCGGACAATTCACCAGGGGAACAGCGGCATGTGCGGGTTGCGGCTGTAAAGAATGGATAATGATAAATGCGGTGGGAGGAACAAGTCCATACAGTTACACATGGCCCGATGGATATACAAACAGGTATAAGAATAATATTTGTCCGGGTGCATACGTAATAAATGTTACGGATAAAAACGGGTGTACGATAAATGTCAGTTTAAGTGCGCCATGACGATGGTGTTTGTTTAATTTTTTCTATTGCTTCTCAAATACTTCTGTTACTAATTTTACTTTCTATCCAGGTTAATACATCAAAATCAAATTGGGCAGAAGTTATATTTTGCTTGAGAATTGCGTGCAATTTTTTCAATAATTCATGCCGTTCAGTATCTGAATTTACAAATGGCGATCTTCGAATGAAATTGATCAGTGCCTCATTGCCGGTTGAAATACGGTTGTTTTTTTTCAAAAAGCGTCTTGTTGAAAGGCTCAGAGGCTCAATGATATCATAATTTTTTAATTCATATTGGATGACCAGGTTGAATAAAAGGACGTTTGGATAAAGCATTAAGCCGGTTGATGTTTTTCTTCCCGGCATGCATTTATTAATGCAGCGCAGGCTCTCTTTAAGTTTTCCATTCCAGAAGTATATCTGACCCATTAAAAACAGTATGTGATTTTTTGAACCTTCACTCAACACCTTGTCATTTACCTTAAGCCAGTCTTTAATATCCTCTACGATTACCAGCGCTTCTTTAAATCGATGGTGTTTTACATGTACGCCAAGGAATCCGTTGTAATACATTGCGGTGCTATCTGTGCCCGATGATATAGTTTTGTTTTTGATGGCAGATTTTATCTCATTCAAAAAGAATAACAGTTTTTCGAATGAGAGAATTCCATTCCCACAGGCAATGATATTATTACAAGCTTTAATGTAAGTTTCAAAGAACCTGAGCTTCCGTAGAGGTCGGGACGAAATATAATCCATTTCTTTGCGAAAATATTGAATAGCTTTCCTGTATTCGCCAATGGCGTAGTTATAGCTTCCGTTTAGATGGTAAAAGTCGATTTTTGCTTTGACGGATTTTGCTTTTTTTTCATCTGCGAAATATTTGTTGTTCATTATCTTTTTAAAAACCGAACTTTCCCTGATACCCTGAGGATGCTCATATTTTGTTCCGGCAAGCATTAGATCGATCGAAAGCTTTTCGTATTCATCCGCATTCAACGATTTTTTTATAATGAAAGATTTCTCCTCAAAAGCATTTTTCCGTTTTGCTTTTATCTGCTTTATATCCGCGCCATTCATCCCATTGGTTAATTCCATATCGATCAACTCTAACTGATAGCCAAAGTATTCTGTTTCATTCGCGATCGTTTTTGCTTTCTGTACAAACCGCTGACTTTGTTTAAACAATTTCTTATGTTGCAATAGTTCAGCATAACTCAATAGGTTCCTTATTTCAGAAGAAGGAGTTTTGTTTTTATTAAGGGTTTCAATGGTGTCTAAGATCCGATGGTACAGGTAGTTTTTGATATTTGGCAAACGGGAAGGTTTTATCTTCAACTCTGACATTAATTGTTTCTCATTGTATTCTTCCTGTTGCAGGATTCTGTTAAATACCTTCGCGTGT
>JAEUTS010000435.1 GCA_016787005.1 Bacteroidia bacterium | reverse complement strand
AATACTTCCGGGAAAACCAGCCTGTTGCTGAAACAGAACTGCACTATTCCGATCCTTATCAATTATTGGTAGCCGTCATACTTTCCGCCCAATGCACGGATAAACGTGTAAATATGGTAACGCCTGCCTTGTTCAAAGCATACCCCAAGCCGGAGGTAATGGCCGTTGCTTCATCCGATGAGGTGTTTCAATACATTAAGAGTATCAGTTATCCCAACAATAAAGCAAAGCATCTGGTTGGAATGGCAAAAATGCTAGTGAATGATTTTAAAGGTATTGTTCCGTCCGACGTTAATGAACTTCAGAAAATGCCGGGTGTGGGCCGCAAGACCGCCAATGTTATTGCATCGGTTGTATACGACAAGCCCGCGTTAGCAGTTGATACGCATGTGTTTCGTGTCTCGGCACGGCTGGGACTTACCACAAATGCAAAGACTCCGCTGGATACCGAAAAGCAATTGGTGAAATACATTCCTGAGAAATTAATTCCGATTGCGCATCATTGGCTAATATTGCACGGCAGGTATATTTGCATTGCCCGAAAACCGATGTGTGAAAAATGCGGGTTGACCGCTTATTGTAAGTACTTTCAATCAAATGTTAAATAAACTTATACGTATGTCCATATTTAAGAATATTTTAAAAGACAAAGACCAAACCCATTTAAAGGAAGGCGATAAAGCTCCTGATTTTTCTGGCATCGACCAGGATGGGAAACCAATAGCACTGAGAGATTTTACGGGTAAAAAGGTAGTGCTTTATTTTTATCCGAAAGATGATACCGCAGGATGTACAGCGGAATCATGCAACCTGCGCGACAATTACGCAGGCCTTAAACAACGGGGCATTGAAATTATTGGCGTAAGCGCCGATGATGAAAAGTCGCATCAGAAGTTTATTAAGAAGTACAGTTTGCCTTTCCGGTTGATCTCGGATACCGATAAAAAAGTGATCAACGCATATGGTGTTTGGGGCGAAAAAACGGTGTTCGGTAAAACGTACGATGGTATTTTAAGAACAACATTCGTGATCAATGAAAGGGGCATTATTGAAAAGGTGTTTACAAAAGTTGATACAGGGAATCATACGCAGCAGATATTGGAGGGGATGGGGTAGGGGTGAGTATTGTTCTAAATTGTTTCTTATAAGAAACATTAGAAAAAGACTCGAAATTTGAAAAATGACAGGGATTTTGGGTTCGGATCCCAGCGGGATCACAAACACACCCTCTTTAGAGAGCAAAACCGCCTAAAATGTATGTTTTAGGCGGTTTTTGTTTTTTATCCCACCAAACAAAATCAAAATATCTCAAAGGAAAGGTTACCTATTCGGTTACCTACGTTTGTTTTCTACATTAGTAACCGAATTTTTCAAAACTGATTGATTGACAATGGTTTCGAAGGATGCAACTCGAATTAAAAACCATTAAAGTCTAACAAATTCGGTAACCTATTCGGTTACCTAAAAGGTAACTCAAATGAAACTCAATCAAAACTTATCAATCTTATTTTGGCTGTTCAAAGCCAAACAGTCTGCCGATGGCAAAATGCCAATATATGTACGGCTTACAATCGAAGGGCGTAGGGCCCAATTTTCATTGGGAAGAAAAATCGAACTTGAAAAATGGGATCCCCAAGCCGGATTAATGGGAGGCAAAAGTGAAGAAGCCCGGATGATCAACAGTTACATTTCAACTGTTCGCGGAAAAATTGAGCGTCACTACAACATATTGGTGAGTACAAACGAATATGTCACTGCAGAAATGGTCGTCAACTCTTACCTGGGTGTCAAAGAGGATAACAAAACGATCCTCCAGGCATTCGACTACCACAATCAAAAATTTCTTGAAAAAGCGAAAGCCGGAATATTCTCAATCAAAACCCATCAGCGTTTCGAGATCACAAAAAACAAAGTGATTGATTTCATGAAAGAGGTTTATAAAGTTTCCGATATGCCATTGGAAAAAATAAAATTTGCCTTCGGAAGTGAGCTTGAACACTTTCTCACTGTCAAAAAAGGTATCAAATCTAACACGGCCATGAAGTACATCAAAAACACAAAAAAGATCATGAACATGGCTGTAAATCTTGAATGGGTTATTACCAATCCACTTAATAGTTTCAAATGCACTTATGTAAATCCTGAGCGCGAAATACTCACCCCTATTGAACTTGGTCAAATGTATCAAAAGGAATTTGTCTCAAAACGCCTTGAAGAGGTCCGGGATGTTTACGTATTCTGTTGTTATACCGGATATGCGTATGCTGAAGTAGAAAAATTAAAACCTGATGATGTTTGCATTGGTATTGATGGCGAACGATGGATTCGCACCAGCCGCGATAAAACCGATGGCAAGGAAAACATAATGCTCTTACCAATCGCACTTCAAATAATTGAAAAATACAAACAGCATCCTTTATGCAAAGTAAAAAACAAACTGTTGCCGGTCATCACCAATCAAAAATTTAACGAATACTTAGCAGAAATTGCAACCCTTTGCGGTATAAACAAACACTTAACCTCACACACTGCACGGCATACTTTCGCCACTTCTGTAACTTTAACTAACGGTGTACCTATCGAAACAGTAAGCGAAATGCTTGGACACAAAGACATTCGCACTACGCAGATCTATGCTAAAATAGTTCAGCAAAAACTAAGCACAGACATGAAAGCACTTCGCGAAAAACTTCACCACACAATATGTGAAAAATTATTAACCAATTAACAATGAACACAGTTTGGTAAATTATCTGTTTCTCTTTTGCAATGTCTTTTCTCGAAGAATTTCAACAAATGGTCTGTTTTCAATTTTACTTTCCAGCCAGGAAATAAAATTGAAATATTCCAGATAAGCAGAATATTTAGGGTTTTCAAATAAAGTCTCCAATCGCTGCTTTAGTTTATTAAAAGCGATGATTCGCTCCTGCTTTTTTTCAGGTATATGGATTTCCTTCTCAAAAAATTGGATCATGGCTTTTTTAAATTCCGAAAAACACTCATGTTTTATGAAAAAATGCCGGGCTTGTTTTGCCAGGTAAGGTAATAATTCCAAATGACCTAGTTCATAATGAGTAAGCAATAAATATATTCTTGACATAGCCTGAACATCTGGCCTGTATTTTTGTTTAAAATTAATAATTTCATTCAGGTGCTTTAATGCTTCATGATAATCTTCCAATAAAAAATATGCAGAAAATAGGTTGTCCCATAATACAATTCTATTAGGGTTTTCACCTGTAGCAATGGCTATTATTTTTTCACCAGCTTCAATAGATTTTTTTGGGTTACCGCTTTTGATCTGGCTTACCATGTAGTTTATTGTAAGCACAAATATCTTTAGCTCTAATACCTTTGTTCTCCTTTTTGAAGGCAAAGAATTGAAAAAAGCGTCTGCTTTATTTAATAATACTTCACATTCTTGATACTCCCTGCTTATCGATTGTATAACCATCATATTAGACAATGCTGTTAGGTACTCATTAGACAACCTATTAAAAAGTTTCAGTTTATCAGACTCAAGATACTTTATCCAATCTCCTTGCCTTCTCCCGGCCAGCTTACTATCAAATCCTTTCTGTAAAAAAAACGAAGTTTGAAAATGAATGTTATAATAATCTCTGATCGCATGATGAGTCAATGCGGCTTTAGGTGATGTCAGTAAAGGAGAATTAAGAATCTCCCGAACACCTGAAGAATTTTGTACTTTGTTATCAGATTCATTTAATAAATAATGCACTTTGTCGGCCAGATGTTTATATTCAACTATATTTCTTATGTAGTCGGAGTATCTCCTTTCATATTTTATTTGTTCTTTCGTCACATATTCAAGTTCAACCTGACTCGCTGTTTCACGCGCAATAGTTGACCTCAATGAGCATATTTCAATTAGCGCACCATGTTTTTCATACGCTCTCGCCAATTTTTCGGTTTTTAAAAGTATTTTTTTTGCTACTTTATATATTTTCTTACTAATGAGTATTTCAGCCTGATCTAATAAAGCTCGCATTTGAATACTCTCGGAAGTATCGGAATGATATTCGGTTAAACTTTTTAAAATAGCCTTAGTGAGGTGCTCTTTCGCTTTTTTAAGACTATTAGAAAAACCCGCCTTTTTCAATCTGGACTTCAGAAGCTGGGTATCATATTCCTTTCCTTTAAAGGTATTGATTACATCAAAAAGCTTTATATAACTGTGGGAACCCTTGTTATCACGCCTCCTTATACTGTAAGCCTTGAAAAATATCTTTTCCCGGCTGTCCATGGATTTTACCAGAGTATAAAGATCATCGGGGTGTGATTTCATAATTGGATATTGAAATAATATTGTCCTAAGTTAAATCATTTATGATATCCATACAAACTCCTTAGTGTGGTGCTTTCTGAGAAAAGCAGGTTTGACTTTCACAACCATTTACATCAACTTTATTCAACAACATCAATATAGAATAGCCAAAAATTGAGCATAATGAAAAAGCAAAAAGGTAACAAACGTAAAGAAAGGATAAGAAAAACAAATAAAGAACAAAACTTGACTGACAGAGTACCAAAAGTTAAAACTAAGCTGAATTCAAATAAACAAAAGAGAAAACCAGCAATAGTTAATTACAGCCATAGATTTTTACTATTTGACGGGTATGGAAACAGTTGGGAATAAAACATAAATGCTAATGATACATAAATACTTAAAAACGCAGTACTAAAAAATAAATAAAAAATGAAAACAAAACTACCTTTAGCGCTAATAGTGAAAGCTATATGGACTTCGCTTCTTACCGGAATAATCAGTATACAGGCATTCGCACAATGGACTGTATATAATACCGGCAACTCTAATATCCCGTCCAATAGCGTTAAAGCGGTTGCTATTGATGCCAACGGAATAAAATGGATTGGCACTGAAGGATTAGGGCCAACTACGCTTACCGGTTTAAGTAAATATACCGGAGGCAGTAGTTTTACAAGTTGGGGTCCAGGAAACTCAAGTATGATTTCAGGAACTGTGAATACCATAACATTTGATAGTTTAAACAACGTATGGATGGGCACCATTAATGGAGCAGCTAAACTTAGCGGCACTACTATAACTCCAATCGACCTTTCCGGGAATGATTATATTCAGGAAATAGCAATAGATAAAAAAGGATATTTATGGGCTTCGGCACATTCCGGGTTATTTCGTATTAAGCGTAGCAATAATACCTGGACAATGTATGACGCTACTAATACTCCCGCAATGGGCGGATCCAAATTAAATGCAGTAACAGTTGATAACTCAAATAATATATGGACAGGTGGCTGGGACAGTGGCGTTCGTAAGTTTGACGGAAACGCCACATGGACAAAATTTGATCCCGGCAATTCTGTAATACCCGGTGATTGGACAAACTATGCCGGCAAAGATAGTTCAGGTAACATCTGGGTAACTTCACAAGGAAGTTTTGCCAATGGTAATGTAAGTTTTGTGGGCAAATACAATGGATCGGCGTGGACAATATACAGAACTGTTTTTGGCACCAATCCGGGACCGGTGCCAAGTGCTCAGATATACTCGATGGCTGTCGACAAAAAAAATGGTGTGATCTGGTTTGGGAGTCAGGACAAAGGACTTATTAAATACAATGGTTCTACCTGGCAGGTATACAATATGAGTAACACTCCCGGAATGCCAAGTAATGTAATAAACGGAGTTGCACTCGATACTGATGGAAGTTTGTGGATAGCAACAGCTGCAGGGCTTGCACATTGGTCATGTACAATACCTGCTCTGAATACATCATCTGACCCATCAATCTGTCAAGGCACTTCATCTACGCTTACAGTAAGTGGAGCCGGCAGCTATTTTTGGTCTCCGGCAAGCGGGTTAAATACTACCAACGGAGTAAGTGTTATAGCATCTCCTTCCACTACCACCACTTATACGGTAACAGGATCAACTGACCCCGGATGTTCAAGTACCAAAGCCATCACAGTTACTGTAAAAACTCCTCCTGCTGCTAATGCGGGGACTGATACTGGTTTTTGTCCCGGATCAAACGTTTCCTTAACCGCAAGTGGGGGTACTGGTTACTCCTGGTCGCCTGTTACGGGATTGAGTTCACCATCTGTTGCCAACCCTGTGGCGAATCCTGTTTCAACTACTACTTATACCGTCATAGTTACAGCAGCTAATGGATGTACTGGCAGCGATCAGGTTGTTGTTGAAGTAAATCCTCCATCAATGCGTCCCATTGCCAATGCAGGGAGCGATGTTAGTTTTTGTCCGGGCACCGGTGTTACTTTAGCTGCAAGTGGTGGTACTTCCTATTCCTGGTCACCTGCTACCGGATTAAACTCCACCACTGTTTCCAATCCTTTTGCAAATCCGTCTGTAACTACAACTTATACAGTCACTGTTAAAGGAGCTAATGGATGCAGCAACACTGATCAGCTTATTGTTTCATTGAAACCACTGCCATCTGCTGACGCAGGATTCGATGGAACAATTTGCAGCGGAGATATAATGCCTTTGCAAGCCAGCGGAGGGGTCACATATTTCTGGTCACCTTCCACAGGTTTGAGTTCCACTACTATTTCAAATCCTGATGCAAACCCAACTAACGATATCACCTATACTGTTACAGTTACAGGCACAAACGGGTGTACCGCCAATTCCACTGTTTCAGTAACAGTATATCAGGCTCCTCCCATCCCTGTAATTACCAAAAGTGGTAATGTACTAACGGCAAACAGTACAATGCTTATTTACGAATGGTATAAAGATGGTAACCCCATCGCCGGTGCATACAATAAAACCTATACAATGACGGGGAACGGATCGTATTACGTGGTAGTAACTAATGCCGATGGTTGTTCCAGTACTTCTACACCATTCTTAATGACTGGGGTTAATGAGTTTCTTTCACAAAACAACCTGAATATCGTGAATAGTTATTTTGATGCAGGTACGGGGGAAATATCACTGACACTTTATTCCCACGAAAAAGATCAGTACATTATTGAGCTTCTTAATATAGCCGGTCAGCGAATGATAAAATATGCATTAACAGGCCGTTCCGGGGAGTTTACGGAATATATTCCTGCTGCTGATTTAGGAAAAGGTATTTATATGCTTACCATAGTATCTGGGAAAACCGGATTCGCTGGTTACAAAAAATTAGTGGTAGAATAATAAGGATTAACTGCGATATAACAATAGAATCGTTACCTTATGTAAATAATTTTGGTATGAAAATTTTTTACAACTTTATTGTCACGCTGCTTATTGCAGGTAATATATCTGCCAATATAAATGATGGCGACATACCCAATCCCAATCTAAAGGCTCAGGCAAAGAACTGGATGCAATCTCAGCCTGTGCAATTTATAGAAAACAAAGGGCAAATGACTGATATGGAAGGCAAGCCAGTTCCATTTGTGCTTTTTAAAGCCGAAGCTCCTGGTTTGGATATGTATGTTACTGAAAAAGGATTGACGTATATATTTATTAAAGCAGAAGAGGATGAAAATGAAAAAGAAGATTCTCCTTCTAAAGGAACTGTAATATCTGAACATATTGATAAAGAAAAAAACCGAAAAATAGAATGGAACCGTATTGACATGGCACTTAAAGGCGCATCCATTTTAAAAGCAAATATTATACCTGAAACTACATCCGTTACAGATTTTAATTTTTTTTATGGTCATTGTACCGATGGTATTTATGGAGTAAAAAAGTATGAAAAAATAACTATTAAAAATATATATCCGGGCATTGACTGGATTTTATATAACAGCAACGAAAAAGGTTTTAAGTATGATTTTATTATACATCCAGGAGCAGATCCAAAACAAATTGAACTTATTTATTCCTCGCTGAATCCATTGAGCTTTAATAGAAAAGGGGAAATTGAAATTAAAACCGGAATAGGTGCCCTCACCGAAAATGCGCCTGTGAGTTATCAGAATGAGCAAAACATTAAAACTCAATTCATCGAAAGCTGTAATCCGAAAAACAACCAAGGCGGTTACGATACCCACATACAATTTGCTCTCGGTAAATACAACAACGAACAACCACTTGTTATTGATCCACAACTGGTATGGGCAACATTTTATGGAGGAAGCGGTCCCGAAGGATTTTGCAATATGGATTGTGATATTAATGGAAATATTTATGTTACGGGATATGTAATTTCTGCTGATTTTCCAACGCAAGCATGGGGTGGTGCATATTATAGTGGCTTTTCAGGAACAGCATGGGATGTGTTTATTCTCCGCTTTTCCAATATTGGCGCTCTAACTTGGGCCACTTATTATGGCGGAACTAACAACGGAAATAACGAAGTCGGGTTAAGCATAAAAACGGATGCAGGCGGAAATGTTTTTGTGGCGGGGTATACAACCTCTCCAAATTTTCCAACACAAGCCGGAACCGGAAGTTTTACGGGTGCATATTATGATAATACACTTCCTGCTTCGCCATATTCTGGCACTGATGGCTTTATTTTACGTTTTTCAAATACCGGTGTTCGTACCTGGGCTACCCTTGTTGATTATGCCGGCTTCAATGATATGACACTTGACGTTAATGGAAACATCTACCTTGCGGGAAGTGCCGGAGCAGGGTGTCCTTTAAAACCGTGGGGTGGCGCTTATTTCGATGCCAGTATGGGAGGATCTGACGATTGTTACATACTCCGGTTTTCCAATAAAGGCATGCTTACCTGGGCAACATATTATGGCGGAAGTATTTTAACTAATAATTCCAGTGGGGCTCCCGAATTTGCATCAAAAATAACAACAGATGCTGTTGGAAATATTTATGTTTCAGGCCAGGCAAATACAATAGATTTCCCAACTCAAGCCGGAACAGGAACCTTCGCAGGCGCGTATTATGATAATACCCAGGCAGGGGCCACGGATATATTTATTCTTCGTTTTTCCAATAAAGGTGTACGTACCTGGGCAACATTATATGGCGGAAGTATAGGAGTTTGGGGAAGGGATCATGTGTCGGGCCTCAGAGTGGATGTTGTCGGAAATATTTATGTTACAGGTGTAACCGATGCTTCTGACTTCCCTACCCAGCCTTGGGGAACAGCATATTTTAGTGGTTATAAAGGTGGGTCAGATGCTTTTATACTCCGTTTCTCAAATACCGGCTTGAGGCAATGGGCTACTTACTATGGAGGAACTCAAAAGGAGGATGGGGGAATAGGACCTTCTTCGACAGACAATCTTGAAATAGACAACTGTGGTAACATATTTATTAGTTTTGATACGTATTCAAGTAATATACCAACTCTTAATCCGGGATGTGCATCGTACTTTGACGGAAGTTATGGAGGAGGTAGCTTTTTGTTGGATCAATTCCTTGTTGAATTTAATAATACAGGGACTTTACTTTGGGCAACCTATATAGGTGGAAACAACAATGATTTCAGGAGTCCTTTGGCTATTGATAAGAATAACAACGTGTTTTTAGGTGGAGAGTGGACTAAATATCCATCTGGCGTAGGCTTGCCATTTATGAATCTGGGAGGTGGGGCATACTTTGATAATACACCTAATGGTGACGACGATAGTTTTATTATGAAATTTATTCCTGTTTCTCCCACATATACAAAAGCGCAGGTAAACCAAAGCGGTTGTAGTTGCAACGGTACAGCAACCGTAACTGTTAATTGCGGGAAGCCTCCCTTTAATTACGTTTGGAACAATGGTTCCCAGACATTAAGTACTACCACTACTACCAATACAATTACCGGTTTATGTGCGGGCGATTATAATGTTATAGTAACCGATGCGGCATGTATCCAGATACCCGATACTGTTTATTTTACCATTACCGGAAGTGGTGGTTTAACTTTAACACCTTATCAAACTAATGCGGGTTGCGTTAATCCGGGTACCGCCTCTGTAGCAGCTTCGGGCGGTATCGCACCATATACCTATAATTGGAGCCCAACAGGGCAAACATCACAAACTGCCACAGGGCTTTCCGTGGGTAATTATACCGTTACTGTTAAGGATAATACTGGTTGCATATCGAACAAATTATTTACCATTGTAAAAGATACCGGTAATGTAAGCTTTAGTATCAGTTATGTAAATCCAAGTTGTAACGGAGGTATTAAAGGCAGTGCCACTGCCAATATCATAAGTGGTACAAGTCCGTATATTTATAACTGGAGCAACGGGCAAACAACACAAACAGCTACCGGATTAAATGCCGGTATTTATACAATAACCGTAACTGATAATACCGCTTGCACCTCTACCCGAACAGTAGAGATACTTAACAGTACAGGTAATGTAAGTGTAAATATAACCCAGCAAAATGTAATTTGTGCCGGAGCTAATACAGGCAATGCAATAGCAACACCTGCGGGTGGTAATGGCACGTATACCTTTATCTGGAGCAATGGACAAACCGGAGCAACGGCTACAGGGTTAAGTGCGGGGAACTATTTCATAACTGTAACTGATGCCAACGGGTGTTCAAATGCCGAACAAGTAATACTAACAGAATCACCGGCAATGAACTTAACCACTGGAGGTACTCCTAGCACATGTGGCGGAGCAACCGGAAGAGCGCAACGCTTTATCTCACCACCAGGTACTTACACACAAATATGGAGCAACGGGCAAACAACCTGGCAAGCTACCGGCCTTTCGGCAGGAGTATATACCGTTACGGTAACAAACGCCGATGGTTGTACTGCGACAGCTGCAGCTATTGTTGATAATTCTAATGGGCCTTCTTTATCTGTTTCCGGTACTTGTAGCAGTTACAAGGTAACCGCTGCCGGCGGTACATTACCCTATACGTATTCATGGAACAGTGGGCAAACAACCCAAACAGTTACTGGGTTAGCGGCAGGCGTTATATATACAGTAACGGTTACTGATGCCAGTGGCTGCAGCAATTTAGCAAAAGGGGGATTGCCCCCTATTACAGTAACAGTTAGTAGTGTTCCTGCGTCCTGCGGCAACAACAATGGAAGTACTACAGTTGGTGCCAGTGGTATAAATAGCTACCCGTATACTTATTTGTGGAACAATGCACAAACAACACAAATAGCCACTAATCTTGCTGCCGGAACGTATGCAGTAACTGTCACCGGAAGCAATGGTTGTACACAAACGGGAACTGTTACCGTTACATCGGATAATTGTACGGCTTGTTCTCTATCTGCCAAAACTAATATTAATACAAACGTTAGCTGTAACGGAGGCGCTAACGGTAGCGCAACAGTATCAATAAACAATGGCAGTGGTGGTCCTTATGTGTATAGTTGGAGCAATGGGAATAATGGTACAACAACAGGCACAAGTGTTATTGTTACAGGGTTACAGGCAGCAACTTATACGGTAACTATTTCAGAGGGAGCGTGTACATCCACTTCCACTGTATCAATAACGTCACCACTACCATTGGTTGGACAATTTACCAAAGGTACTGGCAATTGTAACGGTTGTGGTTGTAAAGAATGGGTAATGATCACTGCCATGGGCGGCACAAACCCATATTCGTACACTTGGTCTGACGGATATCTGAACAGATACAAAAATCAACTGTGCCCAGGAGTATATAGCATTAACATTAAGGATAAAAATGGCTGTAGCATCAATGTCAACCTTACCGCGCCATAATTTAATTGTAGAAATTACATCAAGCTTTCAAAAGCCCTCGAAAAAATCGGGGGCTTTTTATTTGTAGTCATAATAGAACTACTAATTAATTGAACAAAAGATATCCTTTGTCTTCTTCTAAAATATTAATCGGAAAAACGATTAAGCTCCACCGAAAAAGGAAAGAGCTCACACTTCAGGAATTAGCCGATAAGCTGAATTCCGAGAGGCAATACCTATGGAAGTTGGAAAACGGCAAAGTAAACATGTCGCTTGACTATTTGGACAAAGTAATAACTCAGCTTGAATGTAACCATTCAGATTTTTTTAGTTCTATGATAAATGAAATCACTTAACGATGAGAAAAAAGGTAATTAACTACTACTGAAAATTAATTAATCTACATTAGTTGGTACTATGTCGGCTTATTTTTAGGCAATCATGTGCGAAATTTTGCGTTGAGTTGATCAGAAGTAAGCTCTTTTCTATTTGTAATTATAATAAAGTTACATGTAATTAAGGGATAAATATTTTATTTGCTTTCTATTTGGCTAAAAACAAAAACAAAGCGAATCAAATTTTATGAAAACCCTTACCTCTACAATTTGCGAAAAACTTCATGAGGAATTCAAAGAAGTTGAGGCACTTCAACTTTCAACTGTTGAAACACTCCTTGAAAAAAAAAGCGTGTAGAAAAATTTCTCGAAGAATTATCCTCTTTTTATGTCAGAAATCAAAGCCCGCCTTTAAACGAACAAATAGAATACTTCAAATACCTCCGTCCACAAATTCTGAAATGGGAAATCAGCCTTACATATATGCTCAGGTTTGAATCACACTTCCCCTTCGGGGACGTGTTTCACAAACGAAGATATATCCGGGAACACCTCAATTCTCTATTTTCCGTTTTCAAAAATAATAAGGATCAGTTTTGTTACCTGAAAAACAATAAAACCACGCATGATTCCCTGTATTTTATTAATGAAAACCTGAATCGCGATATTGCCGCGGCATTTCACGCACTACCAATACTCGAAAACTACATCGGGCAAAAATTAAAATCACTTTACAATTCTCCTTTCCCGGAAACATCCGAACAGATTAAAAAATCTGAACTAAGCTGGACGGATGAAAAAATAAACCTCGTAGAATTAACCTACGCATTACATTACTGCAAATGCATTAACCATGGTCGTTCACATATCAAACAGATCGCCAGCGGCTTTGAGCAACTCTTCAATGTCAATATGAAAGATTACAATAGGGTATTCATAGACATAAAATCCCGAAAAAAGCCGGCACGCTTTCTGGAAACACTTTCCGGCAGCCTTGTAAAACAATTAGAGCTGAATTTTAATTAACTCAAAGCCAAGCCATTTATCCGAAAATACACCCAACATACACCCAAGTTGTGTGTAAATTATTTCCATCCATCGCAGTTTTGCATCAAACCAAAACAAAAATTGTCATGCCCGTAGAAATTCTCACAAAAGAAGATCTCAGCAGATTCAAGACCGAACTGCTCACAGAGATCAAACAAGTATTTGCGCTCAGCCCCGCAGTAACTAAACAAAAAGAGTTCCTCAAATCGAAAGAAGTAATGAAACTATTAGCCATCTCCCCCGGCACACTTCAAAATCTTCGCATCAACGGTACAATGCCCTATACCCGCATTGGCGGCGTAATATATTACGCCTACGAAGACATTAAAAAACTACTCGAAACAAATAAAAGAAAACCCTTTTAATCCTCTCCCCTTCGGGGAGAGTTAGAGAGGGGTGGGTTATGAACTACATCCGCCACCTAAATACATTTTTCGAAAAAGCATCCCAGGATGACCGCTTAAACCCTACCCACATCAGTTTATACATGGCCTTATTCCAATATTGGAACATCAACCGCTTTCGCAACCCGGTATCCATTTCACGACACCAGTTAATGAAAGTCAGCAAAATAGGTTCGCGGGTAACATATAACCGCTGCCTTCGGCAGCTCCACATGTTCAACTACATCAATTACATTCCCTCACACAATCCCTTCAAAGGAAGCCTTGTGAACATGATCAATTTTTGTACAAGTACTGAGCAAGCTCTGATCAACAACATGATCAAAAGTGGGCCAAGCATTGAGCAACTTGTAGGCCCTTCTATAAACAATATAAAGAATACAAACAATAAAACAATTGATAAAGAACATGAGGAAGCAAAAAGTTTAGGTAATGAACATAGAAAATTTGAAGAAAAAGCCGGCAGAAATATTCCGCCCGGATTTTCTGAGGTCGAAACATTTTTTATTGCGGAAAAGCAACCCCAGGTCGAAGCGCAAAAATTCTTCAACCACTTCCGTTCCAACGGCTGGAAAGTCGGCGGCAAAACCCCAATGGAAAACTGGCAAGCCGCCGCATTAAATTGGATGCTCAACTCCGGAAACTTTAAATCAACCAATCCCAAAACAGGCAATCTCAATGTCACAACAACCAAAGATTACAGTGAACCCCTCTAAAAATAACCAAATGAGTTCCGGTCATGCTGAGCGGACCCGAAGCACGAACCATTATGAATTCGAAAAATGCCTGGCATTCATGGAAAAGAAAGGCAAAGAACTTTTTGGCGATAGCTTCACCATTTACCCGGCAGATTACGAAATCATTTTCAAACTTCTGGTCTACGCCATCGGAGATCCAAAGAACGCAGTTAAACACAATATAAACCTAAACAAAGGCATCCTGCTATCAGGCCCCATCGGTTGCGGTAAAACCTGCCTAATGACTTTAATCCGGTATTTTCAACCGCCGGCCACGCGTTTTGTCGTGAAATCCTGTCGCAACATTAGTTTTGAATTTATTCGCGACGGCTACGAAGTGATTCACAAATACAGCCAAAACAGTTTTCATAACCGTGAACCCAAAACCTACTGCTTCGACGACCTCGGATCCGAAAATAGCCTCAAATATTTCGGTAATGATTGCAACGTAATGGCAGAGATCCTTCTCAGCCGCTACGATCTATTTGTTACTCGCAAGCTCATAACTCACCTTACCACTAACCTTTCTGCTTCTGAAATAGAAGTTGCCTACGGCAACCGTGTAAGATCAAGGATGAGAGAGATATTTAATTTATTAGCCTTCGAAAAAGCTGCCACTGACAAAAGAAAATGAAAAATGCTATAAGAATTTTGAATACTCAGTTTGGTGCGAACAACCCTTCTTATTTAATGTTCAAACTCAACATCAGCAAATAATCTGTTATAATTATCTCTATATCTCACGTGACACTTAACCCTACGGTTAACTAAAATGGCCGATAAACGAGTGCTGTTAGGTACGGAATTAGGCGCGATATAAACCGTTTCATAATTTCCATATACATATGCATTATGACGGCCAATGTGAGTTACCCGCATCTGGAAAGAGTTTCCATCTACTACTCTTGTGATTGGGCCTATTACAGTATCTAACATAATTTTACTGTTTTCGTTTTTTACTAAAAAGCTCCTTTTCAGATTCTTCTTGTCTCAACTCTGTTTGACGATTTTTTATTATAGAACCAATTTCATCTGCACTACCTGCGATTCTGTTTAGAGCAAGCAAATAGCTATCAAGAACATGTTTTGTTCCTTTCTTTGAAACATATCTCAATTTATGATCTATCTCACTCCACCCGTCCTCAAATACCGTTCTTACCTGAATTTCTACGTAAGCAATATTTTTCTTTGGATGAGGATTAATTATGTAATGAATCGATCTATACGCTTTTGGATGAACTTTCGCTTCGCAACCATTCTTCTTGCATTCATCAATAAAATCCTTTTGATCACCTTTTCTATAATATGCAACAGGTTTTTCTTTGGTCTGATATTGACACTGGTTCAAAATATAGTTATGAATACTAAACCAATCGTCTTTAAATACATGTAATATTCTAATGCCAATCAAATCATTGATTTCTTCGGTGTAGTTTGCTGCCGTTATAGCTTTTTTCTTTCCCCTCTTAATTCTATCAAGGGTTTTCCGTATGATTTTTTCTATTAAGCTATCAGGCTTTTTTAATCTATACCTCACTGAATGAACCCCTGCTTCTTTAGCATCATTCGTTAAAAATTTTGAAGCAACATCGCGAGCGATACCTTCCAAAAGGCTCTGGCTATCAATATAATCTTTGTGAATTTCTTGAAGTTTAATCCACTTAATTTTTGTGGATTCAAATAGCCTCAGATTGATTTTGAATTTTTTAAGGAACTCTCCCTTGGGCAAAAGAGCATTTTTTTCGACTGAATTTTCAGTCAAAGTAACGTTCTTCTTTTCTTTATTTTCTTTCGTAATTTTCAAAAAAGGAAACCAATCAAAGTTAAATTTATTTTTTTCGAAATCAAGTCCATTTTAACGGCATATAAATTCTATAACTCTCAGCCCCACATCTGCTTTGCAATATTCAACACTATTATTAAGGACTGGCCACCAACATTGGAAAACGACACCTTAAACAATATTAATAAATTGATAATCAATATATTGTATAATTATATGTCAAGTAAATGAAACAAATTACTTGACATATAGCTAATGTTTATTATCTTTGTGTTGTAATGAAAGTAACGCAAAAAATAGAAAAGAACATAGATTGCATCCTGCCTGGTACAACTTTCACATACCAGGCTCTTAGCATTGAGGCTTCTGAATATACTGCCGCCACAAAAGCTATTGAAAGACTTTTGAAAAAAAAATTAATAAACCGGGTTTCCACAGGAGTATTTTACAAACCGAAGCAAACCGTTTTTGGAGAACTCAAACCATCAGAAGAGGAATTGCTTCGCCCATACCTGTTTGATGGCACTAAACGTACAGCTTATATAACCGGCACGGCGTTATATAATAAAATGGGACTAACCACTCAGATACCTAAAAATATAAAAGTGGCCTGCCAGGGAACAAGGATCATTACCCGAATTGGAAGTATGCAAGTAACACCAATTAAAAGTTACGTTGAAGTAACCAATGAAAACTATACGTTGCTCGAAATATTAGATGCATTAAAGGACTTCAAAATAATTCCGGACTTAGATAAAAAAATGGCAATCAGGTTTCTCCTTAGTAAAATCAAAAATTTGCCCGATCAGAAAAAAGAAAGAATGATCAAAATAGCATTAAAATATCCCCCAAGGGTAAGAGCATTTTTAGGCGCATTAATAAGTGAGTTGAAAATAAATGAAAATACATTACTTTTAAAACAAAGCATCAACCCCTTAAGCGAATATAGCTACGGAATTAAAGAAGAGGAATTATCAACCATTACGAATTGGAATATCTGTTAAAATGAAAATACACCAAAACAAGCAACTCTTCGAAGATGCCGTGCGGGCAGCGGCCCAGCGATTCAATATTCAGGAAATATATATCGAAAAAGATTATTGGGTTACACTTGCACTGTATGAAATATTTCATTCAACAATAGCTACTGAAGCTGTTTTTAAAGGAGGTACCGCACTTTCAAAATGCCATAAACTCATTGAGAGGTTCTCCGAAGATATTGATATCGTTGTTTTACGTAAAGAAGGTGAAAACGACAACCAACTTAAAAAGAAAATAAAAGCGATCACAACAGCGGTCGATAAGATCATGCCTGAAATTGAGCTTGTAGGTACAACAAATAAAATGGGACAAATCCGAAAAACTGTTCACGAATACAGTAAAGCTGGCTTTGCCGGGGTATTCGGTCAGGTAAGAGAATTCGTCATTTTGGAAGCAAGCTGGCTTGGTAATTTTGAACCGTCTACTGATGAAGAAGTAAGTTGCTACATCACCGATCTGATGACAGCCACAAAACAGGATGCATTGATTGTCCAATACAACATGAAGCCCTTTACAGTTAGAGTATTAAGTAAAGAAAGAACCTTTTGCGAAAAAATTATGAGTTTGGTAAGATTTTCACAAACACAAGACCCTTATTATGATTTGGCAAATAAGATCAGGCACATCTACGATATACATATGATGCTGAAAAATAAAGAAATAAAAACCTTTTTTGAAAGTCCTGAATTTGATAAAATGATGACTACAGTCGGAAAAGATGATGTAATCGGTCTTAAAAACAATAAAGAATGGCTTACAAATCATCCTTCAAAAGCATTAATATTTTCAGATCCTGAAGCAACTTGGGATAAAATCAAGAATACATATTCAACCTTTAAAGAAATGGTAACCGGAGAACTACCACAAGAATCGGAAATGATTACAACTCTAAAAATTGTTTCTGATCGATTGAAAAAAATTGAGTGGAAAATATAGCATCCTACAATCATTGAAGCATTCGCAGGTAAAGCGGTGTTCATTCCAGCCCTGCAAGCAAAAAATACGCCAAGCCAACACAGCCTATTTTAGCGTTTCTTTATTTTTAAAGGTAAAAATAAGCTGTGTGTGCCTTTCAGGTGCCCGCCTGCCCTGAGCCCGCCGAAGGAGCCCGCCCTGAGCCTATCGAAGGGCAGCTTGTCATATTTTTTTCGATTTGCAGGGCTTCCATTCACAGCAGCCTACTTTGTCCTGTAAGCCACTTCATTCACTACACCTTCATTCCGCCGGCTGAAAAAGCTGGCTCCATTACGTCTCCGTTCATTTCAGTCGCTTACAGTCCACCGGCTGCTAATAATTTTGCTCGCCTGCGGGGTCGCTTCGGGCTGCACCCCGCCCGAAAATTTGCAAGTATTTTTTAAGGTAAAGACCTTTTTTTGCTTGCAAATTTCAAGCGGGGTTTGTGTACTATCGTGTGGCGCAGTTTAAGGTAAAGAGTTTCTTATTTGCCACACTTGTTACATAGGTCGCAACCGCACCGCGAAAAGCGGTACTCCGTTGCTCCCACCCTCAGCTCCGCTCGCAGGTCGGCTCGCATAAAAAAACGGTTGCAATGAAAAAATTGCAACCGTTTTTTTGCCACCGCTGGCTGCAGTACTGACCCTTTCAATTCGTATCTTGTATTATAATTTTCATTCTCCATGAAAAAAATATTTCTGTCCATAATATTCATTCTGATCCTGAATTCCATTAAAAGTCAGGATACAGTTGTGCTACACCATAAATATTACACAAGCACCTTCATTAAATCAAAGCACATTCCCTTATTAGTAGAATACACCCTCACCAAAGAAATGTTAAGCTGTACCAAAAAAATAAAAAGAAAAAACAACTTTGCACCGGATCCTGATCTTCCGGAAGCCACCAACATAGATAAAGACTATAAAAGAAGTGGCTATGATCGCGGCCATAACATGAGCGCAGAAGACAATACATGTAATAAAGAGGGAATGAACGAGTGCTTTTACTTCTCAAACATGTTCCCACAGATCCACAGCTTAAACGGAGGGGTTTGGAAAAAACTGGAAAACCAGGAAAGGGCAGAGGCAAAACAATACGGAAAAATCAAAGTCTTTATCGGCAGCACCGGAGAGCTAAAAAAGATCGGCAAGGACAAAGTAGTTGTCCCTGAATACTGCTGGAAAATCATTTACATTGAAAGCCTAAACACTTATGAGTGTTACATCTTTCCCAATAAAAAGCCAAAAAAATCAGATTATACATCGTACAAAGTACCGTTAACTGAAATTGAGCAAAAGACCAATATTAAATTCGATAAAGACAAATCAATCATTAAATAATCCTGCCGCTCACAAACTTGCGGCCTGCGGCAGCAGGGTATATTTATTCTGGGCTTCATTCGCCAGCCCAAACCCGTCTATACTTCATCAGGATAGATAATACACACAAGCAGCGCTCAAACCAATATTTTCTATCCTGATGAAGTACGAGCCCACAACCCGAAAAAAGAACGCCTCCCGATGTGAGAGGCGTTTCAATTCAGACCTATAGTTTGCCTTACGACGTAAACTTATTTTTAATGTAATTCGTAAGCCATTTTAAAAACAGTGAAACAAAAAAACTTACTACTGCACCGATTGTTGCCAGGATCAATGTTTTCATAATGTCAGATGAATGCAAATTAAACAACACCGTTGTTAATGAACCTCCAATGG
>JAEUTS010000420.1 GCA_016787005.1 Bacteroidia bacterium | reverse complement strand
CTTTGCCCGGGAAACTATACAGTAAATATTAAGGATAAGAATGGATGTAGCGTAAATGTTAGCTTAAGCGCACCATGATTTTTTGAGCACACACGTTTAACAAAGCGATAAAGGTATTATGAAATTTTTTTGTCTGATCTTTCTTATAGTCACTTTTACTCCGGCCAATGCATTTTCAATTGACGCTAATAGCAGGAGTACGAAAGGTGAAAAAGAGAAAACACAGCTTATGCAAAACCTGCGAGGGAATGGCTTGTGCTTTACGCCAAACAAAGGACAGCTCGCCGACATGGATGGAAAACTTTGTCCGGATGTTTTATATAAAGGCGAAGGAAATGGTGCGGATATCTATTTACGTAAAACGGGTATAAGCTATGTATATAGCAATGCAGGGGAAGTGATGCATGACATTGATGAACAAATAGAGGAATTGGAACACTCAGGAAATTCAGACATACTAACTGTACAGCAAAAAAAACAGGAGCTGATGCAACAACAGAACATAAAACTTCACCGTGTAGATATGGACTTCGAAGGCTGTCTGCCTGCCAAAGCTTCAGCAAACGAAAACGGCAAAACCACAACTACAATAAACGAATTTGAACTGGAAGGATATCAAAATTTTTACTATGCACATTGCCCTGAGGGCATAACCAATGTGCGCCAATACAATAAGGTAACATACAAAAACATCTACAACAACATTGACATCGCATTTTATGGCGACAAACAAAATGGCATAAAATATGACCTGATTGTACAACCACATACCGATCCTAATCAAATAAAGCTCCATTGGAAAGGCGCTGAAAGCATACACATTAACCGCGAAGGCAACCTTGTGATTAAAACCAGTGTAAACGAATTTACTGAATCAATCCCAAAAGTTTATCAAAATATAAATGGTAAAATTGTTGATGTGCCAACCAAGTACGTATTAACTCTCTCCCCTTCGGGAAGAGCCGGAGAGGGGTTTATAAATTTTTCATTTTCAATTTTCAATTTTCAATTCTTCATTCCCTTTAGTAATAGACCCATGGGCCACCTATTATGGGGGAACTGACGGGGATGCCGGCACGGGCGTTACAACAGATAATACAGGAAATGTTTATCTCAGCGGATACACGTGGAGTACTTCACTCATTGCCTCGGGAGGATTTCAGAATGTTAAAGCCGGTAATTATGATGCATTTCTCGTAAAATTTAATGCAGCGGGTAATCGACTTTGGGCAACTTATTACGGTGGAAGCAGCACTGATTACGGCTTTGATGTCGCAACCGATATAAATGGAAACGTGTTTGTAGCCGGGGAAACAGTAAGTAACAATGGGATCGGTGCCGGTGGATTTCAGAATACTTTCGGAGGAGCGCGTGATGCTTTCCTGGTTAAATTCAATTCTGCAGGCACCCGCATGTGGGGTACTTTTTACGGGGGCACAGGACTTGACGGTTATGGCAGAGTAGCCGCCGATGGTGCCGGGAATGTATACCTTGCAGGACAAACGCAAAGTACAATTGGTATTGCAATGGGTGGGTTTCAAAATACATATGTCGGAGGACAAGATGCTTTTCTTGTAAAATTCAACTCTACGGGTACCCGAATTTGGGCAACCTATTATGGTGGTAGTGGCATAGAAACCTGGCCCAGTATAGCAGTCGATGGTTTGAATAATGTATATCTCGGAGGCTATACAGCAAGTACTACAGGTATTTTTTCAGTTGGATTTCAAAATACCCTTGCCGGCGGAATTGATGCTTTTCTGGTCAAATTTGATGCCGCCGGAAACCGACTATGGGCTACATACTATGGTGGACCAGGAAACGACTGGAGCACCGACATTGCAACCGATGCACTGAACAACATATATCTTGCGGGCTTCACTACAAGCACAACCGGAATTGCTTCAGGAGGTTTTCAGAATACGATCAGTGGAGGAGGTGCTTTTGGAGATGCTTATTTGATAAAATTTAATCCATCAGGTTCCCGACTTTGGGGTACCTACTACGGCGCTAATGATAGTGAAATAAGTTATGGTGTCGCAACAGATGTGAATAATAATGTATACCTGCTTTTAGAAGTAGAGGATGTTGTCAGCCCAAATCTCACTGATGCCTGTGCTTATCAAACTGTTTTTAACGGCGGCTCTTCCACAGACCCGTTTTCAGGAGCAAATGGTAAACCCGAAGACCAACAAATCGTAAAATTTAAACCAACAGGAGAAAAGATCTGTGTGACATACATGGGTGGTCCCGGCGAAGACGATACGGACAATTCATTTGGAGGAGCAATAGCGATTAACGGAACTTCATTGTATATAATAGGCCGCACCGACGGCGGCTACCCCGTAACGCCAGGAGCATTTCAAACAACCTTTAGCGGACCTTTTAATACTTGTAATGGCTGTGGGACATATGGAGGTGGCGATGCGTTTGTTGCTTCACTGTGTACAAATATTTGCGAAGGAAAAATACTTGCATTGAACTTTACTGCAACCACAAATAATATATGTGCAAATGCACCTGTATTTTTTACACCCACAATTGCGAACTCCTGCGACACAGCAGGCTATAAATTTCATTGGATATTTACAGGAGGAAATCCTGCAACTTCAGATTCGGCAAGTCCCATGGTTTCATTTGCCAGTGTAGGTTCGCATGATGTAAAACTCATAGTTACTACACCTTGTAAAAAGGATAGTATTACACAATTAAATTACATTACCACTACTCAATGTACCACATGTAATTTAACCGGGCA
>JAEUTS010000415.1 GCA_016787005.1 Bacteroidia bacterium | reverse complement strand
AGGACAAACTGAATTTGCCACAGTTGTAACAACAGGCCCGGAGCAATTGATTACGTTCACGGTATCCCTGTACTGTGTACCACAGGATCCGTTTGTAGCAGAACGAAAAATGGGGTATCGCCCTGCAGTTAAAAAGGCATGGGAAAAATTAGCAGAAGTTCCGCTGACAGCCGGAGTATCGTAAATAGTCCAGCTGTATGTTGCACCTGAAGAGGTAGCGCCTACAAAATTAACTGTTGAACCAATGCAAACAGTAGCCAAAGGCCCCGGCGTAAAAGATGATGAAGGAAGAATAGAAACGGCAACAGTAGTTGTGGCAGAAAATCCACCTGCATCGGTAACGGTAAGTGTATAAACACCTGCAGCAGTGGGGCAGGGGTAAATATCAGCTGTTGTAGCACCGGTACTCCATTTATAGGTATAAGGAGCGGTACCACCGGTCACCCCGGCAGATAATTTTTTAGTGCAATCACCGCTGCTGATACAGCCACCGCCGAAAGCAGCGGGTGCGGGCCCCGTTGGCGGACAATTGACCACTGCGATAGTATCTGTTTTACTGAAATAGCAACCACCCACAGAACCGCTTTGTGCAATATTAAATATCCCGACACCAGGAGGAGTGTTGAATGTGTAAGAAAATGTATTGCCCGATCCACTAGTAGTGAAATTGGAAGGAGGGGTATAATTATATAATTGCCAGTTCACAGTAGGGTTGCCGCTTGTATTGGTGAACATAACAGTATTACCGAGGCAAATAACTTTACCCGGAGAGATGCTGAAGCCGGCGACAGGCGGCGGGGTTTGACCAATACTAACTGTAGAAACACTCGAACAATTGTTCGCATCGCTCACTATAACTGTGTAGGTGCCACTTTTTAATTGTCCTATATTAGGCCATGATGAATGATTTGATACTACAGGAGGAGCCCAACTGTAATTATAAGTTCCGCTACCTCCTGTGGCAGAAACCGTCGCGGTTCCTGTTCCTGAAGTAATACAGTTACTGGGGGTAGATGCAATTGTTACGTTTATGGGTGAGTAAGTTGAAACAATTGCTGTTTTGGTACCGCTGCAGCCATTTGCATCCGTTACAGTTACCGTATAAACACCTGTACCTAAACCATAAACAAAAGCTATTGTTTGTCCGCTGCTCCAGTTGTATGTATAAGAGCCTGTTCCGCCGGTCGCAATGATACCGGCTGTTGCACTGTTTGCTCCGGGACATGTATTGCTGTTTGTAATATTGAGAGTTATTGGTGGCGGAGAAGAAATGGATATATTTTGTGACCTGGTACAACCTTTATTGTCTGTCACTGTTACCGTATAGGTTCCTGCATTCAGGCCCGTACCTGTTGAACCAATCTGCCCGTTATTCCAGTTAAATGTATAAGGTGCAATCCCACCGGTTACAGAAATAGCTGCACTGCTGTTATTCGTAGCACAATTTGGGTTTGTAATTGTGGTAGTTATGCTTATTGAAGTTGGCTCAGTGATTGTTATAAGTTTTACATTGGCGCATCCCAAAGCATCGGTTACTGTAACAGAATAATTTCGCGCAGAAAGGCTTGTTGCGGATGATGTTGTTTGTCCATTACTCCAGGTATATGTATAAGGTGCAGATCCTCCAGCGGGAGTGATAGTTGCGGAACCATTCGCTGTACCAAAACAGGCTGCATTTGATTGATTTGCTGCAAGCGTAATGCCGCCCGTGCTTCCTGAGATCGTTACAACGGAAGTTGTTGTTTTACATGAACTGCTTACTGTTACTGTATAAGTACCCGGGCATAGTCCAGTAACAGTATTTGTTTTAACAGAGGTGTTTAATGTTTGACTTCCGTTGCTCCAGGTATAATTAAATAATCCGGCCGTGCAGGTTACGGTAACAGTTGAGGCACCATTGCAGGTGCAGCCGGTTGAATTGGTTTGTGATGTAC
>JAEUTS010000294.1 GCA_016787005.1 Bacteroidia bacterium | reverse complement strand
CTCTCAATTCAACTTAAACCCCACCCCCGGTATCTTTTCAAGCGTAGAGAGCAGTTCGTTACTTGCATTCACTTTAATTTTTTTGGAGGGAATCTCAATAAAAAAATTCTCGTCCTTATCGTAAACCGCAAAGCGCAGGGTACAATTGCGGGGGCCCGCAACAGAAGTATCGTTCACTAAACCCAACAGCTTTTCAATAAATGCATCGGTAAGATCGGCCAGGGGAATATTGATGGTAAGGCTCTTTGTCATTTTATCGCGCAGCTCAGTAAGCAATTGCATGCTGCTGATCTTAAACTCAAGGTTGCCGGGCTGCATATAACGATCCTGAACTTTGCCGCGTATATATAAGAAGAAACCCTGTACAAGGAATGCTTTAAACTTTACATAATCTTCGCCAAACAACATGAACTCGAACGAGCCGTTGTAATCTTCCATCATAAAACTGGCAAATGGTTTTCCTGCTTTTGAAACACGGTGGTTGGCAACAGTAATAATTCCACCTAAAGCAATTTCTTTCCCTTTCAACTTTGGCATGTCCTGAAAATCGGCAATGGCTGTGTTACAGAAGCTGTTCAGCTCCAAACGGTAACTATCCAAAGGATGACCCGAAATGTATATGCCAACTACTTCACGCTCATATTTTAATTTTTCCAGGCTGCCCCACTCCTCGCACTGAGGCACTTTTGGTTCGGGCTCTTCAACGCCGGATGCTTCGCCAAATAAACTTTGCTGCGATGAATTTTTCGCTTCCTGGAAATTATTTCCGTAACGTATGGCCTTCTCCAAAAAAGAAATTCCATCCCCGCTTTCCGAATGAAAATACTGAGCGCGATGCACACCCGAAAATGAATCAAATCCACCGGCATACGCAAGACTTTCAAACGCTTTTTTATTCGCAGCGCGTAAATTTATTCTTCGTGTCAGGTCAAATATATTTGTAAACGGTCCATTGAGCATACGCTCATCAACAATAGCCACAACAGCTCCTTCGCCAACTCCTTTTACAGCACCCAAACCAAAACGTATATCACCCTTTTTATTTACCGCAAAATGGTATTGACTTTCATTTACATCCGGGCCAAGCACAGGCACACCCATACGCTTACACTCTTCCATGAAGAATGTAACTTTATCAATATTATTTAAGTTGTGTGTAAGTACTGATGCCATGTATTCGCCCGGATAATGCGCTTTTAAATAAGCTGTCTGGTAAGCTACAAAAGCATAACAGGTGGAATGTGATTTATTGAACGCATATTGGGCAAAGGCTTCCCAATCGGTCCAGATTTTTTCCAGTTTATCGGCAGGCAAACCCTTTTTGGCTGCGCCATCGATAAACTTACTTTTCATTTTATCCAACGTTGCCCTGTCCTTTTTACCCATCGCTTTACGCAGCACATCGGCATCACCTTTGGAAAAGCCCGCCAGCTTTTGCGATAGCAACATCACCTGCTCCTGGTAAACAGTAATACCATAAGTATCTTTCAGGTATTCCTCCATTTCGGGAAGGTCGTAGGTAATGGCTTCGCGCCCGTGCTTACGGGCGATAAAGTTCGGGATGTATTCAATAGGACCCGGACGGTACAAAGCGTTCATGGCAATGAGATCCTCGAATTTATCCGGTTTCAGATCTTTCAAATGCTTCTGCATTCCGCCCGACTCGAACTGGAACGTCGCGTTTGTTTCGCCGCGCTGGTAAAGCTCAAATGTTTTTTTATCATCAAGGGGTATAGTATCAATGTCGATTTCGATATTATGATTTTGCTTTATCAGTTTCAGTGCGTCACGCACAATGCTGAGTGTTTTAAGCCCGAGGAAATCCATTTTAATTACCCCTGAATCCTCGATCACTTTACCATCGTACTGGGTAATTAACAGGTTCGTTTCCTTTGATGTCGCGACGGGAATAATCTCTGTCAGATCCTTTGGAGCGATAATGATGCCTGCTGCATGAATACCTGTGCCACGCACAGAGCCTTCCAATATCAACGCTTCCTTCAAAACCCTTGATTGCAGGTCATCTCCCTGGTATATCTCACGGAGCTTTTTCACATTTTCCAGATCCTCGCCGCCTAATTGTTCTATTTCTTCAAGACTTTTCTCACCTTTTAAAGGTGCTGTGAGCATGCGATCCAGCTCTGTGCCCGGCCTGTCGGGAACAAGCTTGGCCAACATGTTCGAATCCTGCAAAGGGAGATCAAGTACACGGGCCACATCTTTAATACTCATTTTAGCCGCCATTGTACCATAAGTAACAATTTGCGCCACCTGGTTTTTCCCGTATTTTTCAACCACGTAATCAATTACCTTCTGACGACCTTCATCATCAAAGTCTGTATCAATATCGGGCATTGATTTACGATCCGGATTGAGGAACCGCTCGAACAGTAAATTGTATTTAATGGGGTCGATATTTGTAATGCCAATACAATAAGCAACAGCGGAACCGGCGGCGGAACCACGACCTGGGCCCACAACAACACCCAGATCGCGGCCGGCTTTTATAAAATCCGACACGATCAGAAAGTAACCTGCGAAGCCCATTGTTTTAACAGTGAACAGCTCAAAGTTGATCCGCTCTTCTATCTCGGGAGATAATTCACCATATCGTTTTTTAGCTCCTTCGTAAGTGATGTGCCTTAAATATTCATCCTGCGAAGTGAACCCTTCCGGAATTTTAAAATGCGGTAACAATATGTCCTGCTTGAGTTTCAGCGGCTCTATCTTATCAACGATCTCATTGGTATTATCAATGGCTTCCGGAATATCGCCGAACAGCGTACTCATCTCAGCGGTTGTTTTAAAATAAAACTGGTCGTTATAAAACGCGAAACGTTTATCCTTTGCCATTACATCATCTTCGGCAAAATCCTTCATGGTAGGCGTACTCTGCTTTTCGCCGGTATTGATACAAAGAAGGATATCATGCGCATTGGAGTCGGCCTGGTCCACATAATGCGAATCATTGGAAGCTATAATTTTTACGTTATACTTTTTCGCGAAACCCAACAACACTTCATTCACTTTTATCTGTTCCGGAATATCGTGGCGTTGCAGTTCAATATAATAATCCTCACCGAACAGGTCGAGCCACCATTTAAATTCTTTTTCACCTTCAGCTTCACCCTTTCTTAAAATCACTTTAGGTACTGAAGCCCCGAGGCAACAGGTGGTTGCGATCAACCCTTTATGATATTGCAATATCAGCTCCTTATCAATGCGGGGGTATTTTCCATACAAGCCCTCCATATAACCCAATGAACAAAGCTTAATGAGGTTCTTGTAACCTTCAGCATTCTTAGCAAGCAATAACTGATGATAACGGATATCTTTATCCTCTTTTGTAAACTGGCGCTTGTGGCGGGTTTCAACAACATAGAATTCGCAGCCTACAATAGGTTTTATTTTATTCGGATTATCGGGAGTATTGTATTTGCCTGCTTCGGCAACAAACTTAAAAACCCCAAACATATTGCCATGATCGGTAATGGCAATGGCCCGCATGTTATCATTCACCGCTTTCTTATACAATGAACCTATATCAGCGGCACCATCGAGCAGTGAGAATTGTGTGTGAACGTGTAAGTGTGAGAATTGCATTTAATTGTTAATTAATAGGCCAAAAGACAAAAGCAAGGAGACTGAAGTTTGTCCCCCCTGACTTCGGCCTTCCGGCTTTTGACATTTATTCTACCAATTTACCCAAAAGCCACATAACGCACACTCCATGTTGATAATTAGTTAATAACAAAAGGTGTTTTTAACCTCGTTCAAATCGTTCACAATCAGCATTTTTATGTTGTTACTTACGTTTTATTTAATAAATTTGGTTGCTTTAAAATTTGTATGAAAAACGCCAGAAAAGGTACGGGTACTTCTTTGCTTTTAATCTTGTTTTTGCTGCTGCAAGATTATGCGTTTTCACAGGATACAAAAACAATGGACCTCATCTTTAAAGTGCGGAACCATGATGTAAGCGGAACCACTCCGATACCGGGCGTTTCTGTTTCCGTTTACGAAAAAGCCAGCAACAAACTCATTCAAACCAGCTATACCCCGGAGAACGGCAACATTAAGTTTACGCTTGAGTTGTACAAGGATTATTTTTTCACTTTTACAAAGAAAGATTTTGTAACAAAAAAATTCGTGCTTGACGCCAGTGTGCCCGGCAAAGAAAGTAAAAGCAAACTATACTATTATGTTGAACACATTGTTAACATGTATGGTATAACATCCGCCAATCTTGGGGCAGAGCTGCTTGACAAGCCTTTTGACAGACTTGTGTATTCCGCCTCAGAAAACAACTTTAGCAGTGATCCCGACTACCAGAAGTCTTTAAAAAAGGAACTTGCGAAATTAACACCTGCAGAGAGAGAAGCTTTATTAAATAAGCTCAAAGGCGGAGGTGGTGGAGATGACGCTGATAAAGAGAAAAAATACAAAGAAGCCGTTGCAACCGGCGACAGAGCATTGGGCACAAAAGATTACCTTACAGCTAAGGATGCGTATTATATCGCATCAACGTTGAAACCTAATGACAAATATTCACGTGACAAACTGAAACAAATAGACGTTATTTTAAAATCACGCAATCCGGCCGACATCAAATACGCTGAACTTATCGCACAGGCAGATAAGGACTTTAATACCAAACAATATGAGCAGGCAAAAAAGGGTTACCAGGAAGCGAGCAAATTAAAGCCGGGCGAAAAATATCCCAAGCAAAAGATCGATGAACTTGCCCAGTTAGCATTCAAAGAAGGTTCGAAAAAATACAAAGATGCTATATACAAGGCTGACAAATTCTTCCTCGAAAAAAATTACGTCAAAGCAAAAGAAGCATATACAGAGGCCGCCGGTTTAAGTCCGTTTGAAAAATACCCGAAGGATAAGCTCGCTGAAATTTCGAAGATGTATAAAGATGCTGTATTTACAGCTGACAAACTTTTCCTGAACAAAGAACTTGATCGTGCCAAAGAGGCTTATAACACAGCCCTTGCATTGAATCCTTCTGAACAATATCCTAAGGATCAGATCAAAGAGATTATCAGGCAGCTCAGAGCAGACGAAGCAACTGCTGATTACCCTACACTTGTTTCCAATGGGGACAAAGCTTTCAAAGAAAAAAACTACATGAAGGCAAAGGAATTATTTGCTAACGCACTGAAACAAAAACCAACAGAGAAATATCCAAAAGATCAACTGGCAAAGATAGATGCCGCAATTGCAAAAGACCCCAACTTCAAAAAAGAATTGGATAAAAAATATAATGAAGCCATGAAAAAAGGCAAAGAAGCGTTGGATAATAAAGATTATGAAACCTCCCGCGATGCTTATTCTGAAGCGTCTACGCTGAAGCCTGAACAAAAAATGCCTAAGGCACAACTTGCTAAAGTTGAAGAATTACTCAAAGCCGTTATGAAAGAACTGGATAACAAATACAATTCGGCCCTTGCCCTCGCTGAAAAGGAGCTCGGCTTAAAACATTACGATAAAGCAAAAACATCTTTCAACGAAGCGGTAAAATTAAAGCCAAACGAAAAATTACCTAAAGACAAATTAGCTGAAGTTGACAAACTGATACTTGCAGAAAAAAGCGACTCCGGCCAGAACTATAAAAATGCTATTTCAAAAGGAGATAAAGCCTTTAATGAAAAAGATTACACAACAGCAAAGGAAGCCTATGCCGAAGCAGAAGCTATTAATCCCGGTCAAAAATATCCGAAAGACAGAATGGTTGAAATTGATAAACTAATAAAAGAGATGGAAAACAACCTTGCCGCTATTGACAACCTGATGGATCCTAAGGCAAGAGCCGCAGCCGGCAACAACCAGGTTACACAGCAATTAATGGCTATGCGTGAGGAGCAGCTCGCGAAAATGAACCAGATGAAAATGCTTAAAAAAGCGTATGCTAAACACATGGCGAACCTGAGCACAAAGTACAGCACTCAAAATCCATTAACAAAATTACTTGACATTGTTGATACAAAAGCAATTGTTAACGCCAAGGAACCGTTGAAGTAAAATATATTTTAAGATCGCACCTATGAACTTAAGAAAATTATCGATCATTTTTAGCCTTGTAACCGGCATCACTTCGCTGGCACAAACACTTAACCTTAACCAATTTGGAATAGAAGACGGCCTTCCTCAATCCAGTATTTATACCATGCTTCAGGACTACAATGGTAATATCTGGTTTGGAACTATGGCCGGTGTATCGAAATACAATGGTCTTCGTTTTGAAAATTTTTCAAAAAAAGACAGTCTTGCCGAATACCGTGTTACATCAAGTTGCCTCGACAGAGCCGGCAACATCTGGTTTGGTCATTGGAACGGGGGAATATCAAAATATAGTCCGGCAAGTTTGAAATTTCATCCTGTTAGCACAGGCAACTTTGTTATATCATCAACAATAACCAGTATTGTGCTTGACAACAATGGTACACTTTGGTTCGCAACAAGTGAGCATGGACTCATCAGCTATACTCCAACGGCAGATGAATTGCAAAAGGTTTCAGATTCTGAAACCGGCACTTTCAAACTTATTGATAAAAAAGCCGGACTACCCTCGAACAAAATAAATAATTTATCTGTCGATGTTTATGGCGCAATTTACATAGCTACCGGCAATGGCCTTGTTAAAACAGCAGACGGAAAAAAATTTGAGACCATATATAACCTTCCATCTGCGCTTATAACCGCAGTACTTTCTGACAGCAAAGGAAACCTATGGGTTGGAACCGAAGATAAGGGAATAACGCGCATTCATCTTTCAAGCAAAGAAGTAAAAACATACACTACAGCTGACGGAGGACTCTCTTTTAACCATGTTAAAACGATTATTGAAGATGTAGATAAGAATATTTTTATCGGCACTTTTGGGGGTGGCGTGAGCAAGTACCTTCCGGCACTAGAAGCCAATAAGTATCAGGGACCTCTGTTTCAGACCATTTCGACAGCACAAGGATTAAGTAATGATAAAGTGATGAGTATTTTACAAGACCGTGAAAGAAACATATGGATTGGCACATACCTTAATCTTAATCAGTATTTTGATGAGCAGTTTGAAATATTCGGTGAAAGCGAAGGGTTAAAAAACAGCCTTGTATGGTCGGTTATCCAGGCGAAAAACGGGAAATACTGGATTGGTACTGAAGGAGGTTTAGTTGAATTCACCAAGAATGATCATTCATCAAAAAACACATTTATTAATCGCACCGGAGGTGCGGGTGCAACCACCAATACTACATCGCTTTTAGAAGATGCAAAAGGAAACATCTGGTATACCAATTACACAACAGGCGTATCCCGTTTTAACCCTGCCAATAATAATACAACCAATTACACAACTGCCAATGGACTTTGCAGCAATGAAGTGAATGGCATGAGCAGCGATAAGGATGGCAATATTTGGTTTGCAACAAACAATGGTGCCGGCAAATTCAACTTAAACACTGAAAAATTCGAAAACTATACCACCAAAGACGGGTTGGGCAGCAACAAGATATTTACGATTTATAAAGACAGCAAACACAACCTTTGGTTCGGATGT
>JAEUTS010000292.1 GCA_016787005.1 Bacteroidia bacterium | reverse complement strand
AGATTATAAAGCTGCGCTCTCATGGATAAACAAAGCGCTTGACATTGAATCAAAAACAACTTCTAAATTATACATCATGATCTTAAAGGTCATAAAATTGTTTATTTTCCTTGAATTGAAAAACTTCGAACTGCTTGAATTCTCATTGAGGTCTACTACGCGGACACAAGGCAAATCATTTCCAAAAACATTAAGCCTGATGCTGGATTTTATCAGGAAATACCCTTCGGCAAATTCCGACAAACAAATGATGCACCAATTGTTACAAACAACAATCCAAAAATTAAAGGAAATCATTAAAGATCCTGCGGAAAAACAAATCATAGAAGCTTTTGATTTTCTTTCTTTGATCGAATCAAAATTTACAGGCCAGCCATTCGCCAGGATCATTCAGGGAAAAGTGCAAAATAATATCACTGAAAAAGACCTCGTTTAAATAACATGCAGATTTCAAATTAGAATCTGACCAATCATGATGTACAAATTTCCCCGATGTTAAAACATCTATTTAAAATATCTTTTTTTTTACTTTTCTTTTCTACAGCCGTTTTTTCAACACATATTGTAGGAGGGGAAATTTATTATGAGTGCCTGGGTAATAACCAATACCGTGTTGTTTTAAAAGTTTACCGCGATTGTTACAACGGCCTTCCCTGGTTCGATTCACCTGCTACTGTTGCTGTTTATGATAAAAACAGTTCCCTTATCAGAACAATTGATTTGACCCCTCCCGGATCAGACACCTTGCCTATCAATATTACCAATCCTTGTATTGTGCCGCCTGCAAATGTTTGCGTAGAACAATGTATTTATTCAGACACCGTCACTTTACCCCCGATTCCCGGCGGATATACATTGGTATATCAAAGATGCTGCCGCAACAATACCATTCTTAACCTGGTAAGTCCCGCCGATGTAGGTTCTACATATTTTACAACAATACCGGATACAACTATTGTTAAGTGTAACAATAGTCCGCATTTTACAAATTACCCGCCGATCTATATCTGTGCCGGAGTACCATTGCAATTTGACCATTCTGCAACTGATGCCGATAGCGACTCTCTCGTATATGAACTATGCGATACCTACCACGGCGCAAGCAGCTTTTCACCGATGCCTAATCCCCCATCACCTCCACCATTTACTGTGGTTCCGTGGGCACCGGGATTTAATGGCTCATATCCCATCAAATCAAATCCCGCAATTAAAATTGACCCGAAGACAGGGATGATAACCGGCACTCCATCAATGATTGGTCAATGGGTTATTGGTGTTTGTGTCCGCGAATACCGGAATGGCGTATTACTTGAAATACACAAACGCGACTTCCAATTCAACATAATCAACTGCGCCCATGTAATTGTATCATCTATTCCGGCGCAGCAAACGTTTTGCTTCGGGAAGACGGTGAACTTTTTAAATAATAGTCTTAATGCAAATACATTTCATTGGGACTTTGGCGTACCTGCGCTTACAAGCGACACCTCCAATCTCAAAACACCAAATTATACATACCAGGATACGGGTGTTTATGTGATTACACTTATTGCAAACCCGGGTACTATTTGTGCTGATACAGCAACCAGTACTTTCAAAATCTATCCACCCCTTGACCCAAAATTTATTGCCCCGCCTGCCCAGTGCTTATCCACCAATAGTTTTAATTTTAGCGGTAGCGGAGTCACTTCGGCTAAATCAAAATACACCTGGAACTTCGGACCAAGTGCTATACCATCTACATCAACAAAACAAAATCCAACAGGGATAACCTTTATCAAAGCCGGGAAATTTGCAGTTACTTTTACAATCAGCGATCATGGGTGCACACAAACATATACAGATTCTGTAAGTGTATTAGCCTCCCCTACATCACAGTTTTCTGTCTTACAAACGACTTGCTTCGGAAAAGTTGTGACCTTTATTAACCAGAGTACCAGTGCAACAAAATACCGATGGGACTTTGGCGTACCCGCGTTGCAAAGCGACACCTCACAGCTCACACAGCCCAATTATACATATCCTGATACAGGAACTTATACCGTTACACTGATCACAAATCCACGAACCATATGCGCTGACACAGTTACAGGCACCGTCAGAATTTATCCGCCATTGATGCCAAAGTTCACAGTTCCGGGCCCTCAATGCGTTTTAACAAACAGCTATGATTTTAGCGGAACCGGTATTACAACAACTAAGTCCACCTATTCCTGGAACTTTGGGGCAAATGCAACTCCTGTAACCTCAACACAACAAAATCCGGCGGGAGTAATTTTCTCCAATGCGGGTAAACAAGTTGTTAAATTCACCATTACCGATCGCGGATGTTCACAATCATTTACAGATACAGTAATGGTACTACCTGCGCCTATCCCGCAAATCTCCGCCCAGGTTGGTCAATGTATAAACAATAACAATTTTAATTTTAACGGAACGGGGAATACTACTTCATCAGCTACTTACTCATGGGCATTCGGACCAAATGCCATCCCTGCGGCTTCAACTCTGAAAAATGTATCCGGGGTTAAGTTCAATGCTGTAGGAAAATTTCCGGTTACATTCAGTATTACTGATCATGGTTGCACAGTATCAACTACTGATACTATCACTATTTATCCTTTACCAACAGCCAAATTTGATATGCTGCCTGAAACAGGCTGTAAACCATTCAGAGTACAATTCACGGATAGCTCTCTTTCACAACTGGCGCTCAATTATCTCTGGAAATTCGGCGACGGACAAACATCAACACAACGGAATCCTGTACATATATATACTACCTCAGGTGTTTTCACTGTTTCACTGATAATTGTAGCGACCAACGGTTGTTTTGACACGATCACATTTACAAAACCGAATATAATAACCGTACTACCCGGGCCTGAAGCTATTTTGCTTGTAAATCCAACTACTACCACCATTTCTGATCCCGCTTTTACATTTACCGATGAGAGCCTGCAATCCATAAGATGCAAATTATTCTTTGGTGATGATGACAGCTCATTTGATTGCAGCACACATCATGTGTATAAGCAAGTAGGCACATATACAGTAACGCAGGTAGTGATCAATGAATATGGCTGCCTGGATACAAATCGAATAACCATAGAAGTTACACCCGACATCCGGTTTTGGATTCCAAATGCATTCACACCAAACTCAAGCGGATTAAATGATGTGTTTATGCCAATTACCGAAGGGATTGCTCAATATCATTTTATGATATTTGACAGGTGGGGACAATTGGTTTTTGATACGACCGAACAGACAAAAGGTTGGGATGGAAAATTCAAGAGAGAAAATTGCCCTGAAGATGTATATATATATAAAATTGAACTCATGGATATAAAAGGCAATGACAAAAGCTACATTGGTCATGTTACATTAGTGAGATAGCCTGTCGCTTATCTGATCATAGCAATACCTCCATAAATCTATTGCAAATTAAGATTGAGATGCCTTATTAAAAGTGCTCTATTCCACCACTACCTTTTTACTCAACAACCTGTCATTGCCCGATGCCCTGATTAAATAAACACCGCGTGGCAGCGGCTCGCTGCTTTCGATCAGAAGCTCAGCCTGGCCACCATCTGAGGTCATCAAAACTTTTGAATAAAACTCTTTACCCATCAGATCATACAATACAACTAACACAGGCGACTCCCGCCTTAGACCTGAAAGTGAGAGGGCGTATTTATCATAATCAGATAGCTTTACAGGGTTAGGATAAACCGAAAATTCAACTTTACTTTCAGTTGTAAAATCTACAGGTACAATGTTTGAATACGAATATTTTCCATCGAAATCAGTTTGTTTGAGTCTGTAATATGAAATTCCATTATAAGCCCTCTCATCAGTTGCTGAATAATTTAATTTACGACTGCTGTTTCCCGCACCTTTAACAATGGCAAATGATTCGAAATTTGTTCCGTTTTTTGATCTTTCCACAGTAAAATAATCATTGTTGGTTTCACTGGCAGTCACCCATGAAGTCAATACTTTTCCATCAGAACCTCTTACATTAAATGAGATTAACTCTATGGGCAAAAGGGTATTTGTAAATTTGAATATAGTTCCAATATCCCCTGTTCCTCCAGCGTTTGTCATCCCATACAGGTTGTGATTGTAAAAAGTCAACTCGCTATAAGGATAACGGCCATTTGCGCTCCCGTCAAAATCAAACAATTTAGTATAGCCTCCTCCCCCGAGGTCATACTGAAAAAGTACACCATAAGCATTTGTTCCTCCAAGTTGGGTCATTCCATATAAAACATTCCCCACCAATGTAAAGGATCCCATTGGAGTAGAACCATTGGCAGCACCGGTAAAATCAAATAATTTGGAGTATTGTGAACCAATTGCCTGAGTTAGATCGATTTTAAAAATGCAGCCTAAGTTTGAAGTGCCGCCAAACTGCGTCATCCCATACAAATTTGTTCCGCTAACAGTTAATGTTCCCCAGGGGTTGGCTCCGATTGCAACCCCTGCAGTACCCGTAAAATCAAGTAGCTTGGTGTATTGAGAACCTATAGGTTGAGTAAGGTCAAGCTGAAAAAGGGATCCTTTTGCCGATGCGCCGCCATTTAGCGTCATTCCATATAGTTTAGTTCCGGAAATTGTTAACGCACCTCGCGGATTGCTACCGTTAGCAGCCCCGGTAAAATCAAGTAGTTTGGTATACTGTGAACCTATAGGTTGTGTAAGATCCATTTGGAATACGCATCCCATATTACTGGACCCTCCATCATAGGCCATTCCGTATAACATACTCCCTGAGCGTATCAATGAACCCCGGCAACTGCTGCCATTCATAGTCCCGGTATTCCCATCAAAATTAAGCAATACAGTATAACCGGTACCATCTGTATTTACCTGGAAAATGACTCCTTTTCCATTAGTTCCACCAAAGCGGGTAGTACCATACAAAATAGTTCCATCCGCTGAAGGGGTTAATGTTGTAAGTGAAGTGCTTCCGGGTGCAGCTCCGGTATTACCCGTAAAATCGAGAAGATTAGTATAAACTCCACTCGCGGGATCGTATTTAAAAATACACCCTGCCGCATTCGCACCACTGCTATTCGTAACACCATAAAATACAGACCCAACTAATGTTAAAGCACCAAAGGGGACGCTGCCATTAAGCGCTTTATTAAAATCAAGGAGCTTAGTATACCCGGTACCATCCGTATTGATTTTCGAAAGAGTACCTTGATTACTCGTTCCTCCAATATTAGTTATCCAAAACAATTCGGTTCCAATAAGCTTTACAGAGCCCCATATCCAGTTGCCTTCTGAAACGCTTGATACCAGATCATGAAGATTTGTAAACTCCGATCCCGGAGCCGCTCCAAGATCATATTTAAAAACAGTACCTCCGTTACCCGAACTTTGGAAAGCCCCACCATAATTTGTTGTACCATATAATACGTTTCCTGAAACCTGGAAATGACACAAGCTCCGGTCTGGTCCAGGTGGCCCTGTAAAATGTTTAAGGATCGTATAACTACCACCGGTAGTATCCATTGAAAAAATTACTCCTACTCCTGAAGTTCCTCCAAAATAAGTTGAGCCATATAATGTATTTCCTATTAAAACAACTCCTCCATTTGGATTAGATCCAAGTGCAGCTGTCTGATCGTGCAATTTGGTAAATCCTGTTCCATCGGTTAGTATTTTGTAAACGACACCTAAACCGGATGATCCTCCATTATAAGTTGTTCCAAATAACGTACTGCCATAAATAGCTAATGTACCGATTGGCCCCTTGCCATTAGTGTTATCAAAGTCCCGCAATTTTGTATATCCTCCTCCACCCAGATCATACTTGTATAGTGTTCCGTTGTTTGAGCTGCCCCCTGTATATGTAACACCGTAAAGTACATTTCCAGAAATTATCATTTGTGTCCAACAATTCCTCCCTTCGAAATTCGGAGTGTTATTATTGAAATTAAACAATACAGTATAACCGGTACCATCCGTATTAACCTGGAAAATAGTACCATGTCCGATAGTACCCCCTGAGGTAGTTGCTCCATACAATATGCTTCCCGAAATGGCTAAGCCAGAATTACAACTCCCGCCTTCTGTTGTTCCGTTAAAATCATGTATTGTTAAATAGGCAGTACCATCTGTTTTAATCCTGTAAATACCTCCGGAGGCATACACCCCTCCTGATGAAGCAGTCCCATACAAATAGGTTCCATCTGTGACCAGTTCACCATACCTTGGAGCCTTTAGATAATTGTCCGCCTGAAAATCATACACTTTTGTGAACTGGGCGGATGCATTGTGGTATATGGTACCAAAGAAAAAAAAGCACCACAAAAAATGAATGCGCACACCAAAATTCAAATTCTTCATAATATATACAATTTTCAAATTCACAAACCGCATATTATACGGCTCAATCAGTTATATAGTTTCATCAAACGCATGGTATTTTCCTTATTTTTTGTCGGAATATGGTACCTTTTGTTCATTTATTGCAGGCATTTCGACAAGACCAGATAATAATGCGACAGAAAGATAATACCGGGACACTACACTTGAATTCAACTCCTTGGGACAATTGCATTCATGTATTCGAAACTATTTTCTTGATAACCACAATAGCTATGTCAATTGTTTTAATATTTTCAAAAGTCAATGTAAGTTTATTGTTCCCTTCTTTCATTTTACAACTTCTTTGATTTTGCTGTACATATTTTAAAACTGCTGAAAAAACAGGGCTTTGATAATAAGGTGAATCCTTTTTTGAAATAAAATAGCCCACCAGCTTATTATTCTTAAGTATTATTTTTTCAAAACCTATATTAAGCGCAGCCCAACGCAAACGAACAGTATTTATTAACTCCTTAGTTTGGACCGGAACCGGGCCAAAACGGTCTTTCAATTTACTTTCAAATACCGAAAGGTTATTTTCGGTTTTACTGTCATCGAGCTCACGATACAAACCAAGCCGTTCTGTAATATTGCTTACGTAACTATCCGGAATAAGTATTTCAAGGTCTGTATCGATCTGGCAATCTTTTATAAAGGGGACGGCGGTCATGTGGTAAGAGGCGAGTCGGGGCGCATCAACATTATTTCCCTTGTCCCTCGTCCCGCGTCCCTCATCCCTTAATTCCATTTCTTCCCTTAATTCCTCCATTGCTTCATCCAGTATTTTCTGGTACATCTCGTAACCTATCTCAGTAATAAAACCGCTTTGCTCTGCACCAAGTAAATTTCCGGCTCCACGTATATCAAGGTCGCGCATAGCTATCTGGAAACCACTTCCAAGGTCGGAAAACTCGGATATGGCACGTAAGCGTTTCTGCGCTTCGCTCGTCAGAACTGATTGAGGCGGAGCAAGCAAATAACAAAACGCTTTTTTATTGGAGCGTCCTACCCGGCCGCGCAACTGGTGCAAATCACTTAATCCGAAAGTATGAGCATCATTAATGATCATTGTATTCGCGTTTGGTATATCGAGCCCCGATTCAACAATAGTGGTTGATACAAGTACATTATAATCTCCGTCGACAAAATGCATCATTGCTTCCTCCAGCTTATCTCCATCCATTTGGCCATGGGCAGTTAACACCCTAACATTCGGGCATAATTTATTTATCAGTAATTCTATTTCAGCAAGCGTTCCAACGCGGTTATGAATAAAAAACACCTGTCCGCCGCGTGAAACTTCATACATAATTGCATCGCGTATCAATTCATGGTTAAATGAGTGTAACTCCGTTTGCACCGGATAACGATTGGGCGGCGCTGTATTAATAATAGACAGGTCACGGGCTCCCATCATAGAGAATTGCAATGTCCGCGGGATTGGAGTCGCCGTCAATGTCAGGGTATCAACATTAGTTTTGATCGTCTTCAGTTTATCTTTAACTCCCACACCGAACTTTTGTTCTTCATCAATCACCAACAATCCCAGGTCTTTAAATTTCACATCCTTGCCCACTATCCTATGTGTACCAATAATAATATCAATCTTACCCTCCGCCAGTTTTTCCAATGTCTCTTTCTGCTCCTTCGCCGACTTAAAACGATTTATATAATCTACAGTGCATGGCATTCCTTTCAGGCGTTCCGAGAATGTCCGATAATGCTGTAAAGCAAGTATTGTTGTTGGCACAAGTACGGCAGACTGTTTCCCATCAATGGCCGCTTTAAAAACCGCGCGTATGGCGATCTCCGTTTTCCCGAAACCTACATCACCGCAAACTAATCGGTCCATGGGTGCAGGATCTTCCATATCTCTTTTTACATCCCGTGTTGCTTTAAGTTGGTCAGGCGTATCCTCATAGATGAAAGATGCTTCTAATTCGTTCTGCAAATAATTATCCGGTGCAAAGGCAAACCCTTTTTTTGCTTTGCGTTCAGCATATAACTTTATCAGGTCGAACGCGATCTCTTTAACTTTCCTCTTTGTCTTTTGCTTCAGATTTTGCCAGGCATTACTTCCCAGCTTATCTATTTTAGGAATAGCGCCTTCTTTTCCTCCGTATTTGGAGATACGATGCAGGGAATGTATGCTCACATACAAAATATCATTGTCCTTATACACCAATCGGATCGCTTCCTGCAGCTTGCCGTTCACTTCCATTTTTTCGAGGCCGCCATATCGTCCGATACCATGGTCAATATGTGTGATATAATCTCCGGGATTAAGGCCCTTTAACTCCTTCAGGGTAATTGCTTCATTGGTTTTGCTGAAAGCATTCTTTAACCGGAAACGATGATAACGTTCAAATATCTGATGATCGCTATAACAGGCAATTTTATTCTGCTTGTCGACAAAACCCTCATGAATGGAAAAATCAGCTCCTTCCCATTTACTCTGAACAGCAAGAGGATCAAATACTTCTTCTTTTACAGCAATGTCTTTAAAAATATTGTGCAACCTTTCTGCTTGTTTTACAGTATCGAAAAATATAATATTACTAAATCCGCTTTTACTCTTTTCGTCAAGATCAGCCATTAACAACCCGAAATTTTTCTTAAAGGCCGGCTGCGGAATAAGATCATAAGTAAGTACGAGATCCGCATTCAGGAAAAACCTGTTGCCAAATTCTATTGTTGAAAAGGCTTTAACCTGATTTAAAAACGTTTCACGATCAATAAACAATTCTGATGGGGGAAGCTGATCGATCAATGTTTCGAGCTTTTCATAAGCGCCTACAGCCTGCTCAACCTCTTTATGAATGATGTCCGAAATAAGTTCAAGGTCATTCAGCCACAAAACAGTCTCTGCAGGTATATATTCTAAAAAACTTTGCCTGCTCTCTCTGAGTAATTTAGTTTGAATATTAGGAATGACATTGATTTTATCCAATTGTTCAACAGATAACTGACTTACAGCGTCAAATGAGCGGATGGATTCAACTTCATCACCTGACAATTCTACTCTGTACGGATCATCACTTGAAAATGAAAACACATCAATAATTCCGCCCCGTACAGAAAACTGTCCGGGCTCAACAACATAATCAACACGATTGAAACCATATTCTAACAACAGATCAATAACAAAATCAACCGACAGTTTTTCTCCTTTTAATACCTGCAGGGTGTTTTTTGAAAGATGTGACCGGGTAACGACCTTCTCTGCAAGCGCTTCAGGGTATGTTACAACAACAATAGGTGTATCATTATCTCCTGCTCCCTGTAAGAGATAATTTAACACTTCCGCCCTCAATAAAATACTTGAACTATCGCCCAAAGAATGTTCATAGGGCTTACGGCCGGAAGAAGGGAAAAATAAAACAGAAGATTTGCCAAGAAGATTTTCAAGATCATTTAAAAAATAGGCGGCTCCCTCCTGGTCCGGGAGCACGCACAAATGGACCTTTTTCAGCTGTGCCGCAACAGTTGTTAGCACGAAAGATGGAAAGGAACCCACCAGTCCCTTCAAATGGACATGAGAATTCCCGGGCGATCTTAACTTTTCAAGGATCTGTAAAGTGTTATCGCTATCAGAATACTTCTTAAGCAGCTGCTCTAACTTCATCCGGGCGCGCCGCTAAAATACTAAAACTATATCATTGCTATCACAAAACAGCACTTTTCAAAAATCCAGAATTATTAGCCTTAAATGAAAAGAATTGCAATTCGAGAAAAAGAGGTTAACTATTAATGATCTTACTCCTCACCTCTACCACTTTTTTCAGTAAAGAAGTCAACTGATGCCGATCAACAGAACACTTAACTGCAATTTTACCCTTACCCGAATCATCGTACAGCACATTAATTGCATTAAATTCCTCTTTGATACTCATGAGCTTTACAAGAAGATCAACCGTTTCAGGTTTTTCTTCTGTATACTGAAGCAACTCAATAATATTCTCCAAAAACAATTTCTGCTGACCAATAAGGTTGCGCAACACTTTGCTTGCGGGTATTTCATTATAATTCAGTGCTATGTATAAGCCCTCAATATAGCTGCCACTTAAAATATACATACCAAGTTCCTCACGCTTGTTGGTCTGAAAATATTCATTCGCCTGGCTGTAGGACTCAAGGATTATATGATACAAGGAATCCGGCTTCCGGATATTATTCTCAAAGCGTCTTACTGTTTGACCACTTATGCCACTTGAAATACCAAGATCCTGAACAAGTGATTCCATTATCTTAACATAGTTCAATGCCATTTGATGTTGATCATAAACTGTAGCATAACCAAGGTCGATGGTATACATGCCCAGGTTAAGCGCCCGCAAATAGTTAGAAGCGTATATGGCATTCGCTTTTTTTGAAGGGATCAATATCCTTTCGTTATAATCAACTCCTTCTATCCTGAGCAATGTAGCCACCTGTAACGGAGCTGGCAGTGTAAATACACGAAGGTCATTAGAATCAATATGAGGATCCTTTGATGAAGTTGAATCAGATACTACCGCTCCTTCTTCCGGTTTACCGTCCCCGCATGAACATAATATGTTTACTGAAATAACAAAAAAAACAAACGAACGTAAATTAAACCTCATGGCTGGTATTATTTTACAAGTAGTTTCTGGGAATAACTTTCCTTTTTATTGATTCCGCGGACAATATAAACTCCGGGTGTAAGATTATTCTCAGTATCAATCTGAAAATTAAACGACCCCTTCTCATCGCGATACGGTATTTTAGAATAGACTTTATTTCCGGCGGCATCAATAAGCTCAACATTGATCTCCGGATCCTCAGCATCAATGCAGTCCGTTAATGCTACCGTACACTGACCTATGCAGGGATTAGGGAACACTTTTAATATACAACCGCCGCCGGGTTGCTTTTCATAATACACGGCAACCATTTCAAAGGTCTCGTTCTTTCCGTCAAAATCGGTTTGTTTTAAGCGATAATATGAGTTCCCTTCATAAGGGCCATCATCCACAAGCGAATAACTCTTCTCAGAAGAACTATTCCCGGAACCTTTTACATGTCCAATATCTTCAAATGTTGCTCCATTTTTACTTCTTTCTATTGTAAAATAATCATTATTAACTTCTGTAGCAGTCGACCAGATCAATTTCACAGAAGACCCGCTTTTTTCAGCACTGAAATTAATCAACGATATAGGTAATGGAGATGTTGGAGTTGCAGTACATGGGCCGACCGGGCATTGGTTTTCTGAACCAAAAATAGTTGAGTGATCACTTACTGAAACCGCACCTGTTGAGTGAAAAAAACCAGTAGTACCCGCTATCTCGGCATGGTCATTTGTCGATGCCGTACTATTAATTAACAATACACCATTTAACGTCAACGCAGCATGATCCTGCATTGTGAATGTTCCGTTTACAATCAAGGTGCATCCTGCCGCAATATTTATCGTTACATTATCCTTCAGCGTTAAACTTCCTACCGTCATGGTCGTTCCTGATGCACCACTAATATTTATACTTCCATGATCCTGAACAACTCCACTGCCTTCCATTGTGAAGGTTGAATTTACAGTCAGACCGGAATGATTTGTAATAGATAACGTGTAGGCAGTACCCCCCGTAGCATCTGTAACGGGACCATTAAATATCCATGAAGCAGAGGTAATGGCTAAATTCTGGTCAACCGCGATGGAATGTGCTGAGCCTACATTTACATCCTGAGATGAAGTTGGTTTAACTCCGGTTGACCATGTCCCCGGAGTAGTCCAGTTTCCGCTTGCAGCAGAATTGTTAGTTGCACCGTATGTTTTTCCAAAAGAGGTAAGAAACAAGAATATCAACAAAAATAAAGCAGCGTTGATATTTTTTAAACGAGTAAGGGAATTACATTTCGCCATAGCTTATGTGAATTATTACAGTGGTATTTCGACTTCCAATATCAAATATAATAATTAATGTATCATTTTGTATGATCTATACCTGGCAAGGATGAAACATCATTTGATCAATTTGTTTCATGCTCCTAACTTCTATCTGGTTGTAATAAGAAAGCGATCAGTCAGTTGATCCTGAAATGAGAACCTTTAGTAACTTTACAGCTCAATGAATAAGAGTGACTATATACAATCTATTCTTCAATCAATTCCTGACAAACCCGGCATTTATCAATATTATGATGAGGAAGGAAAACTACTATACATTGGTAAAGCCAAAAACCTGAAAAAAAGGGTCTCTTCTTATTTTAACCGCGACCAGCACGAGAACAACAAAACTGCTGTGATGGTTAAAAAGATCCGCGATATCAATTTCATAATTGTAAGCACGGAACTGGACGCGCTGCTGCTTGAGAACAGCCTCATAAAAAAACATCAGCCACGCTACAACGTAATGCTTAAGGACGATAAAACATATCCCTGGATATGCATAAAGAACGAACGCTTTCCCCGCATGTTCTCAACACGCACTATCACAAAAGACGGTTCTGACTATTTTGGCCCATACGCTTCAGTAAAAATGATGAACGCCATACTCGAACTTATTCATAAACTTTACCCCTTGCGAAATTGCAGTCTTAGTTTAACAGAAGAAAATATAAGAAAGAAAAAATTTAAAATATGCCTTGAGTATCACATAGGAAACTGCAAAGGGCCTTGTGAAGATCTGCAAAATGAAGAAGAATACAACAACAATATTGATCAAATAAGAACTATTTTAAAAGGCAATGTTTCATCCGCAGTAAAACAAATGAAAACATTGATGAATACCTATGCCGGAGATCTCGAATTTGAAAAAGCTCAACTTATAAAAGAAAAAGTTGACTTGCTCGAAAAATACCAGAGTAAATCAACCGTTGTAAGTCCAACCATTGAAGATGTTGATGTTTTTTCCATAGTTACTGATGAGGGAAGCGGCTATGTAAACTACCTGAAAGTGATGAATGGCGCTATCATACAGGGCCATACACTTGAGTTGAAAAAGAAACTGGATGAAAGTCCTGAAGAACTTCTCACTTTGGCTATAGCTGAATTACGCTTACGTTTCAAAAGCGATTCCAAAGAGATCATTGTACCCTTTGCTCCCGAACTGAAATTTGACGGGATAGAATATACCATACCTCAACGCGGCGACAAGCGTCAGTTGTTGGAGCTTTCTGAACGTAATGCAAATTATTACCGCAAAGAAAAAGAACGCCGTGAACTATTAGTGGACCCCGAACGCCATACGAAACGCATCATGCAGCAAATGATGAAAGACCTCCGGCTGAAAGAAGAACCTCATGTGATAGAGTGTTTTGATAATTCCAACACACAGGGTGCATACCCAGTAGCGGCCATGACAGTTTTCAGAGATGGTAAACCCAGCAAAAAGGACTACAGGCACTTTAACATAAAAACAGTTGAAGGTCCCGATGATTTCGCATCGATGGAAGAAGTGATCTACAGACGCTACAAAAGACTTATCGATGAAAAGCAACCCCTCCCGCAATTAATAGTTGTTGATGGAGGCAAGGGCCAGCTCAGCTCGGCAGTAAATAGTCTCGAAAAACTTGGTTTAATGGGACAAGTCGGTATTATAGGAATTGCTAAAAAACTGGAAGAGCTCTATTATCCAGGCGATTCAATTCCAATGTATCTCGACAAAAAATCCGAAACATTAAAGATCATACAACATATTCGTGATGAGGCTCATCGCTTCGGCATAACACACCACCGCAAGCGGCGCTCAAAGGGAACAATTAAAACTGAACTTACTCAAATACCCGGAATAAGTGACAAAACAGCAGGCAAATTGCTCAAAATATTCAAATCAGTTAAAGGAGTTAAAGAAGCTGATCTTGCTGATATTTCAAAAGCTATCGGAAAGGGAAAGGCACAATTAATAAAAAATTATTATAAATAAAGTAGCCTGTTATTAATAGTTGCACTATATTAGTTGTGTTAATATAACAATGTTGTTTAAATTGTTCTTAATGAAGAAACTGCTACTCTGTATTACATTTTCAATTACTGTATTCAATCTCTTTCCACAGGTAAAACAGGACACTGGTTTCCCGCCGGCCTTGGGTATTCCCAACATTAATCCCGGCTTACTTTTTTTTACGGCTAAACCGGCATCAGATCATGTACTCCTTAACTGGGCAACCGCGAACGTAGTCGACAATAGCTATTTTACCCTGGAACGCAGTGCTGATTTTGAGAATTTTGAAGCTATAAAGCGCGTGAATGGCAGTGTTAAAAGTTCGGCAACCCTTAACTATGAAACTATTGATTACGCTCCGCTTTCAGGTGTTTCTTATTATCGCTTAAGGCTGACCGATTTTGAAGGCAAACATACCTACTCTGATATTCCAAGCGTTTTATTTCCATCACTCGGCAATATGATTCTATTGCGAAACCCAACAAGCGGAAATTATATTCTTGACTTTAAAACTACAAAGGACAAAGAAGATAATTACACCATTGAAATAGCAAATGCGCTGGGCCAGGAAATATATAAAGAAACCCTGACAGCTTTTGTCGGCCGTTACAACAGAGAAATTGATCTGGTGAGCCATGGAAAATCAGCTTACATTATATCTATTTCCAATAGTACTGAAAAAGTTGCCAAACGGGTGGTCGCCTATTAACCCTCCTATTTTTTCATAATTCGCACTTTATTATCTGATTCCGAGCAGGCTATCTCCTCATTTAGTGATTTCCAGCACCTTACAGCAGATATTTGTAACTTTGTAATATCAGTTTCCGTTAAAGTCTCGCGAACCTTTCATGCAATGCTATCAGGAAAACATATACTGACCCGTTTTTGGGTAATGTATTACAGTTTCTTCAGAAAAAGTTCCGGCCTGCTTTTCGTAAGCTTGATCTTTTTCAGCATCTGTTCTGCCCAAACAACTGAAGAACTCATGAACCAGGCTCACATCCAGGATAGTCTCGGAAACTATAAGGATGCTATAAAACTTTACACCAAAGCCGCTAAATCAAATACTGAATTAGCTTCGGCATGGTTAGGCAAAGCCAATGCAAAATTTAATCTTGGTGAAAATAAAAGCGCGCTCGAAGATCTCGCACAAGCTATAAAAATAAAACCCGATTACTCCGAAGCCTTTGCCAAACGGGGAGTTATAGAAGCCGCCAATGGAAATATTAAAGGCGCAATTTCTGACCTGGATAAAGCGGTTGGCTTCAATGAAAGGAACGTGGAAGCTCTGGTTCAGAGAGGAATCATAAAAAGTAAAATGAGAAAAAATACAGATGCCATCAATGACTTCACCGCAGCGCTTGAGGTGAATCCCAACTACCTTGATGCTATTATTTACAGGGGAAAAGCGCGTCACGGTATCGGTGATTATCAACTGGCGATGGTAGATTTTAATAAAGCAGAACAAATTGATCCCAAAAATTTTAATCTGCTTAAATTTCGCGGTATCACGCGGTTTGAGATACAGGATTACAAAGGTGCTATGCACGATTTTGATAAAGCTATTGAAATTAACAATAAGGACCCGGAATTATACACCAACAGGGCCGCCGCCAAAATAAATTCACGCGACAGCAAAGGCGCAATTGAAGATTGCAACAAAGCGTTGGAATTGGACCCCTATAATCCGATGATCTATAATTTTCGGGGAACAGCTAAAAGCGCTTTAAAAGATTACAAAGGCGCACTGGAGGACCTTGATAAAGCTATTAAGCTGAAACAAAACTATTCACAGGCTTACATAAACCGGGCAGCCGTAAAATTCGCTTCGGGCGACAAAAAAAGTTCCTGTGCCGACCTGATAGCCGCCGATGGTATGGGGAATGCCATGGCAAATGATCTGATCGAAAAATATTGCAATATAAGGGTGCAGTAAAAAAGGGACGAGTGAAGGGGACGAGGGGTAAGGGAAGAAAAAACACAGGATTGCAAACTGCCAATTGCTTTTTGCCAACTGGTAGCTAGTGCGAAGGAATAACATGACCTACAACTTTAAAAACCTGGTATTCGAAGGCGGCGGGGTAAAAGGCATTGCATATGGAGGAGCGCTTGAAGAACTTGAAAAACGAAATATATTAACGGGGATTATGCGTGTGGCCGGCACTTCGGCGGGCGCCATAAACGCATGTTTGCTCGCACTTGGTTACTCCTATAAAGAAGTCTCCGACATTATCGCTCAGACAAATTTTAAAAGTTTTGAAGATGGAAATGCAGTTCCATTTTTCAACATCAATCGCGTAGTGAATAATTATGGCTGGTTCAAAGGCGATAAATTCTCCGAATGGATAGCCGACCTGATTAAAACAAAAACCGGTTCCGCATATCTTACATTCAAAAAACTCGCTGAACAAGCTCCCTCTGGAAATTTCAGGCAGCTATATGTGATCAGCACCAACCTCACACAACAGCGTTCAGATATACTTTCACACGAAACCACACCCGATATGCCCGTTCAGCTGGCCGTAAGGATGAGCATGAGTATTCCTTTGTTTTTTCAAAGCATTGAATTGAACAATAATATTATTGTGGATGGCGGCGTGGCATGGAATTATCCTGTAAACATTTTTGACCGAAAACGATATGTTCACAACCCTGCTAATGCTGCGGCAGTTGATTATAATACTGATACGGATTACCTGTTCAATCACGAAACACTCGGGTTCCGGCTCGGGAGTATAAAAGAGATCGAACACAGCAAAGACAACTGGGCCAGCGAACCTGCTGATATCAACGGACTTAAAAGTTACATTAAAGCCCTTATCACTTTTATGATGGAAATGGCCAACAAAAAACACCTGCATAATAACGACTGGAACCGTACCATCTTCATCGATTCCCTCGATGTGAGATCAACCGACTTTGGGTTACCCAAACACATAATTGAAGCCCTTTTGCAAAGCGGCCGTGATGGAACGATAAATTATTTTAAGTGGATGGATGGGGATGCAAACTTAAGCAAGTTACCGGTGTAAAAGGTTCCGGGTTCAAAGTTCATGGTTCCGGGTTTCATATGTATTGATACTTTTCTAACTCAGAACCTTGAACTTTAAACCCGGAACTCTCCTTTTTTTGTCCTTAATACAAAATCCTGTATGTTTGTCAGTATTAAGGCACAATTGTTGCCTTATTTAGTTGAACCAATAAAAGATACACATGCGAAAAATTATTTTCTCCCTGTCGGTTTTGGCTTTTGCCGCAATGGCTAATGCACAAATTTACCTGGCAAAAGACTGTGAAATAACTTTTTTTTCTGCATCTCCCATGGAAAACATTGAAGCCGTTAACAAAGCGGCAAAACCTATATTAAATGCCGCAACCGGCGATGTACAGGTAAAAATCAACATCCGGGGGTTTCAGTTCGAAAAACCTTTAATGCAGGAACATTTTAACGAGAATTACCTCGAAAGTGATAAATATCCGGACGCAGTTTACAAAGGAAAGATCAACGAAAAAGTTGATTATACAAAAGACGGTGTCACTAAAGTCACCGTTACCGGCAAGCTGAATATGCATGGCGTAGAAAAGGATAAAAATATGGAAGGTACCGTAACTGTTAAAGGACAGCAGGTGTTGATCGAATCAAAATTCATGATACATATTGCCGACTACAATATTAAAATCCCAAGCGTTGTCGTAAAAAATATTGCGGAAGATGTGGAAGTAAAAGTAAAAGGCACACTCGAACCATTTAAAAAATAATTTATACTTTCTGATGAGAAAAAAAGCGCTACTCCTTTTTACCTGTGTAAGTTCATTTGGGTTTTCACAACCCGATCTTTTAAGCATGCTCGATTCGGTTTCAAAGCCTAAAACGCGCGAAAAAGTTTTTGCCACATTCAAAACAACCAAAGTAATTAATGCGCAATCAACCGAAACGGTAAAAAAACGTTGCCTGGATTTTCGAATCACACACCGCTTCGGAAACATAGGCGCGGATGGAGGAGGAGGCTTTCACACACTATACGGATTTGATGCTGTTTCAGATGTCCGCATATCATTCGATTACGGGATCACCGATAAAATTACAGTTGGAATAGCCCGCAGCAAACGTCAGGAAAATTTTGATGGCACCTTTAAATGGCGCTTTATGGAACAAACCACTGATAATAAAATTCCGGTTTCGATCGCATTGTATGAAAATGCCGCTTTTACACCTGTGGATAAAGCTGCCTTATACTCCGGCACGATCAATATTACAGAAAAAACAGCGCATCGCTTTTCATATGTGAGTCAG
>JAEUTS010000278.1 GCA_016787005.1 Bacteroidia bacterium | reverse complement strand
CTCGCTTTTGTTTCCGCCCTTTTCTCAGCTATCGCTTATTTTAATGCTTCTAAAGAAATTTCTTCAGCTTCATCATGGAAAAAACTGGCCAGGCTTTCTTTCCGTATTCACTCACTTGCCGTACTTGGAATTGTAGCCACGCTATTTTACATGCTCCGTTACCATTTATTTGAATACGAATACGTGTGGCACCATTCCAATACCGAAATGCGGATGCGTTATATATTATCCTGCTTTTGGGAAGGACAGGAAGGAAGTTTTTTACTCTGGTCATTCTGGCATGTGGTAATCGGAAACATACTGATCAGGACTGCTAAAGATTGGGAAGCCCCTGTAATGGCTACAGTCGCTGCAGTACAAATGTTTCTCGCCTCAATGTTGTTGGGTGTATATATTTTTGAGTATAAGATAGGCAGCAATCCATTTACCGTTCTGCTTCGTGAACACCCCGACTTTGGCAATATTCCTTTGTTCCAAAATCCAAACTACCTGGCTAAACTGGATGGACGGGGACTTAATCCGTTATTGCAGAATTATTGGATGACGATCCACCCTCCTACTCTATTTCTTGGCTTTGCGCTCACGCTGGTTCCCTTTGCATACGCCATTGCCGGTTTATGGAATAAGAAGTTCGATGAATGGCAGAAACCGGCTTTACCATGGACGTTTGTTGGTATCGCAATCCTTGGAACCGGAATACTTATGGGAGGTGCTTGGGCTTACGAAGCACTTAGCTTTGGAGGTTTCTGGGCATGGGATCCTGTAGAGAACTCATCACTTGTCCCCTGGTTAACGTTGGTTGGCTCCGCCCATGTAATGCTTATACACAAACACAAAGGTCAATCACTTTTCACCGCATTCTTTTTAACGCTTATAACTTTTATCCTCATACTCTATTCCACTTTCCTTACACGCAGCGGAATATTAGGCGAAACTTCCGTTCATGCATTTACCGACCTTGGCATGTCGGGACAACTGTTGCTTTACCTGTTCTTCTTTATGGGCTTAGCGATTGTTCTGCTAATAGTTAACAGAAAACATTTTCAAAAAACAAATGAAGAAGAAGCGGTCTGGAGTCGTGAATTCTGGATGTTTCTCGGCGCGCTGGTGCTGTTGATATCCTCATTCCACATCATGTTCAACACATCAATGCCGGTTTGGAACAAACTCTTTAACCTGAAAATGGCCCCTCCTGCCAATGCTATAGGCTTTTACAATTCCTGGCAGATACCCTTTGCGATAATCATTACTCTGCTGATTGCAACAGGGCAATTTTTAAAATACAAGGACACGGACATTAAAACAGTTGTTAAAAAATTGATTTTCCCGTTTATTGGTTCGATACTATTGTGTGCGATAGTTGCCATAGCCATGCGGCTGGATCAGTTTTTTTATGTTTTATTACTGTGGTCCTCCGTATTTTGTGTTTGGGCTAACGCGCATTATTGGCTAATTGTACTGAGCGGTAAAATTAAAAATGCAGGAGCTTCCATTGCCCATATCGGCTTTGGTTTAATATTGACGGGCGCACTTATCTCAACTTCAAAAAAAGAATTTATCTCAGTTAATAATTCAGGAAAGGATATTGAAACACTCGATAAGCAACTCACTAACAGTAAAAATATTTTATTACAGGTAGGCGACACACTCCGGATGGGCGATTACTTTGTTACCTACAAAGGCAAACTAAAACAAGGTGTAAACATTTATTTTGAAATTGAGTATTATAAGAAGCAGCCTGATGGTAAATTAAAATACGACTTTACTTTAAAACCTGTGGTTCAAACAAACCCGCGCATGGGTAATGTAGCCGAGCCCGATACGCGTCACTTCTTACACAAGGATATTTATACACACGTAACTTACGCCGATCTCGAAACTCTTGAAGAGAAAAAGCAGGAAGGAAACGAATACGGCACCTCAAAAAGTTTTACCATAGCGGTTGGCGACACAATTTCATC
>JAEUTS010000251.1 GCA_016787005.1 Bacteroidia bacterium | reverse complement strand
CTCCATAAATAGGTATACGGCGCCGTTCCGCTGCTCGTACTTGATGTCACTGTAGCGCAAACTCCGGGGCAGACCGAACTGCCCGTTGCCGCTACAACAGGGCCGGTACAATTGATTACTGTTATTGTGGTCGCTATTGTATCTGCACAACCTCCGCTCGGATAGCTAACAATATGCTTAACAGTATATGTTCCGGCTGAAGTGAATGTATAGGATAAATTCAAAAAATAAGAAGTGAAATCAGTCACAACACCTGTTACTATGGGCCCCTGACCTGGAATTATCCATTTATGGGTTACAAGTGTCCCGGTGGTTCCTGTATTGGTAAAGTTCACTGTTGTACCCTTACAGATTGTTCCTGTAGGTGATCGTGTAAATGAAGCGTTGGCCGGATCCGGACCCGGAGCAATTGTGACAGAACCGGTGACTGTGCATCCATTCGCATCAGTTACTCTAACAATATAGGTTCCGGCCGAACCCATAATTGAAGGTGTAAATTGTCCGTTACTCCAGCTATAGCTAAACGACGGTGTACCTCCTGCAACGGATACAACTGTCGCCTGCCCCGTTGTACCGGCACATATTACAGTCTTCTCTGTTTGAATTGTTAATGGGGAATACCCGGGTAATGTACTTACAATAGTTTGAGCACAACCGTTTGCATCAGTAACCGTTGCCGAATAGGTACCTGCTGCCAGGCCGGTGGCGGTTACGCCTGTTTGCCCGTTGCTCCATGCATAGGTATATGATGGACTTCCGCCCGCTACATTCAGCGTTATACTACCGGTGCTTCCTCCGGCGCAACCGCTGTATTTTGATGTGGAGCTTACATTTATGGTATTCGCGATCGTGATGGCTTTGAAGGTCGAACACCCGTTGGCATCCGTGGCCGTTACCGTATATGTGCCAGCTGCAAGTCCGGTCAAAGCAGCTACAGTTTGCCCGTTACTCCACAAATAAGTATAAGGAGTGGCGCCACCACTCGCCGTCATTGTTACCGTACCAACATTTGAGCATAGATTGGTTTGTATGCTGCTTAATGTTATTCCGCCAACTCCTCCGGGTACCGACACTGTAACGACATCAACATCCGAACAAGCATAAGTGATACTTACTGTATATGTTCCGGGACACAGGCCCGTTGCTGTCTGAGCTTGTCCACCACTGCTCCAGGAATAATTATATCCTGCGGGATCACCGCAAGGATGTGCTGTTGCCGTCCCATCGCATGCACTGCATACGGAAGCTGGTGTTGATGTTGCCGTAGGCAGCGGTAAGGCAGGAACGTCAATTTGCGTTACAAAAGCTACGCCACAAGCATATAACTTATTATTCGGGCCCAGCTTTACATCGTAACAGGTATTTGCTACAGGATAAGTCGCAATCTGCACGAGCGAAGAATTATACGCTTTAATTACATTACCAACACCTGCATACACATTATCACACTTATCTGCAGAAAGACCGCCTGTTGCAAACATTGTCCCACCTGTATTTACCTGGGCAATAAACGCTCCTGTATTTTTATTCCACTTTTTAAGCACACTCCCATCATACGTGTAAAGAAATCTCGGACCACAGGCCATTCCGTTAAACCCGTTGCTATATGGCCCTACCGGTATATTAGGAGTATATGTAATGCTTCCAACTTCAATAAAACTATGACCATCAGCTACAGGTCCCCAAATCCGAGGAAGAAGATTTGGAATAGGTAATTTAACTATTGCATTTCTGTTTGCAGCAACCGATCCTCCGCTTGCTGTCGCCATATAACAAAATGAACTATTGGGATCAATTGTGAGAATAGCTACATCAACTTGTGCTCCAGGTGCTGAGTATGAATTTACAGGAACGTATGAGGTAAGGGCTGTATCAAGCATACCTGCCTGGTACGGGCCGCCCATCGACCCGGTACCCACTACGATCTTATTCAAACATCGGCTATATTCACAACGCCACATCTCAAGTAAAGAAGGAAATATTGCCGGTGAATATCCTCCGGTTTGAATTCCCAAAGTATTTACCTTAATTCCTGCGGGCCACATTCCCAAAAGATAAGTTGTTCCTGTAATTTCGTCAACAGCGAAATCACCATAACAAGTGCCACCTAAATTCGGGCCGATATTTGTGGTAAATACCCACTGGAGCGCACCTGCACTGTTAAACTTTGCCAGCTTATATGATTGTGTGGTTGAGCCGGAACCGCATATATAAACATTACCGGCCATATCATAATTCACATCATACGACCTGTTGACAGGAAAGGCCGGGTTAAAGGTCCAGGGATCGATTACAATCGTTCCAGGTTCCGGGTTCCGGGTTCCGGGTTGATCAATATTGAAAGAAACAATATTATTTTTTACTGAAAAAGAAGAAAGAATTGCTTCGTAATTATCGGCATAAAAACTTATCGGCGCGTGATCAACAAAATCACCGAAGGCTGTGCTGATAATAACATTACCTTCCTTATCAGTTTTCAATGCCTTCGCACCATTATAACGCATTTTTACTTTTGAAAGGTCGGCTCCCGAATGAAGTATAAGTGAGTACTTTACTCCGCCCTTTTCCGGAAGTATATACTCTACATCTATATTTGGATAGAGGTTCTTGTATGTAATCTTTTTATAACAACCGGCTTTTAAAGTCGTTCTGCCATTGTCTTTCTCGTCTGGATAAGTATAATAAAATACCTGAGCATCACTTCCTTCCAAAATAACAGACGGATCTGTACCGATCCATTCTACATCCAGGTAATGATGTTTTACATCAACAATTTTTTCAGTCCTTGCCCTCCCCTCTTTCTCCATTTTTTCTCTTTGCCTCTCACTTACAAGCGACTTATATTCATCATGGCGATATACCAACCTACTGGAAGAAAAATAAACTTCTACACCTTTTGAGTAGGCATAAAAAAGGATTTTATTTTTTTCGTCGCCAGTCTTAGAAAGATTGTCAATCTCACTATCCGACCCAACTGCTGAAGCAAACTGAGTGTTCAGGCCGGGCAAACTCAAGTCAAACTGACCTTTGTTTTCTACAAAAACAAAATGTTCAAATGGATTACTGGTCCAACCACGACCCGAGACAGGTGAAGAGGAATGGGCCAACTGAGCGTTTACCAACGGCACGCCGATAGTAAGTGCAAGGCTAACTGATAGTACTTTGTGTAATTTCAAGTCATATTTTGTTTAAAATGCTTTACCAAATACCTCCAATACGATTTTGAGAAACATGATAAAAAATCATTCCTAACTACAAATGAGATAGTTATGAAGATAAGATAATTGCGCTTTAAATCCAATTAAAAATTTTGACAATATATAAATATTGATCAATAACAATATTTATATATATATTTAAAAATCAGATATTTATATATTATAAATATATACTTCGGAGGAATAATACCAATCAGGTATGTTCAAAAAACCAGAACCCATTCTTTAGGCGAGAATTCACTAACTCACAAATCCTCTCACATACTCTTTGGTTAATTCTTCCTTGGGGTTGAGCAATAACTCTTCTGTAGGAGCAAATTCAATGATTTCACCATTATAAATGAATGCGATAAAATCCGACACTCGCCGGGCCTGTCGTAAAATATGCGTGACTAAAACTATAGTATATTTTTCTCTAAGTTGTACGAACAACTCTTCTATCTTCTGTGTCGATTTTGGATCCAGTGCCGAAGTGGGCTCATCGCCTAAAATGATTTCGGGTTGCACAGCCAATCCCCTTGCCAGGCATAAGCGCTGCTGCTGACCAATTGAAAGACGAACCGCGGGTGTATTTAAACGATCTTTCACTTCATCCCAAAGCGCCACATCGCGCAATTGCTGTTCAACCAATTGATCCAGCTTCTCTTTATCACGCATTCCATGTATCCTCGGGCCGTAAGCAATATTATCGTATATAGACATTGGCAAAGGGAAGGGCCGCTGTGAAAGCAATCCCATCTTTTTGCGGATATGCGTTACTTCCGCCTTCGAATCATAAATATCCTCTCCGTCCACCAGCACTTTTCCTTCCACCCGCACATCGACTGATGAATCGTGCAGACGATTGAACGTCTTAAGAAGCGTTGTCTTGCCACAGCCCGAGGGACCAATAAAAGAAGTCACTTTCTTATCGGGAATATCAATGCTGATATTCTTCAACGCGTGATTCTGTCCGTAATAAACATTCAGGTTCTGAACACTGATGTGAGGTGTATTGGCCATTTTTAAATTTTATTTTTAGAAAACCGTTTGCTTAAGGTTCGTGCCCCGATACTGATGAGCAAAACAATAATTGTCAATACCAAAGCGGAAGCGTAAGCCCTCGCCTGCACTTCATCAACCGGACTGCCCAATTGAAAAAAAATGGCCAGAGGCAGTGTAGGAGCAGGACTATCAATACTTGTCGGAATATTATCACTGAACCCCGCTGTAAACATAACAGATGCTACATCACCAATACCTCGTCCAAATGAAAGAAGAATTGCTGTAAAAATTCCTGGAATTGACTGCCTTATCAAAATTTTAGAAGCCTCAAGCCTTGTAGACCCCAAAGAATATGAAGCATCAAGCAATTCCTTCGGAATCGTTCGTATTACTTCATCCATTGTACGGATCATGATAGGCAGTACAAGCAATGTTACAGTTAATATACCTCCAAGTAACGATGTTTTTAACCCAAAATAAATCATCACGGTAAAACCAAAAGCGCCATAAACAATTGATGGAATCCCAAACAGCACATCGGAACTTAAACGGGCTATACTTCCCAACTTGGAACTCCTTTTCAGATATACATTTATATAGAGTACAATTGGCAAACTCAGGATTAATGCCAAACCGGAGGATCCTAAAGCAATATACAGGGAGCCAACAATAGCATTTAATACACCTCCCTCCTTTCCCATGTAAAAGCCACCGCCGGGAGTTTTCGTAATCAGATCAAGGCTCAATGCAGGAAGCCCTTTTATAAGAATCGTACCTACAATAAGAAAGAAGCCGCCGACAATCAACACTGACGCAACAATCATTAATATTTTAAAAAATAATTCTTCCGCTTTTCTCATACTAATTCATTCTCCTTTCAATACGTGAAAGTACAATACGTGATATAGCATTAAATAAAAAGATTATAATAAATAATATCAATGCGGAAAAAAGTAATGCGGAGTCGTACAATGGGATTGAGAGCATTTCGCCATAATTATTCGCAATAAGAGCAGGCAATGGGTACCCGGAGTCCAAAACAGAGTGAGGAACTTCGGGCAAATTTCCACACACCATCAATACGGCTATAGTTTCCCCAAAAGCACGCGATATGGCGAGCACAATTGCCGCGATGATACCCGGCATTGATCTTTTAAGCAATACAAATTTTACCGTTTGCCATTGGGTAGCACCCAATGACAATGAAGCATCCTTTAACTCCCGGGGAACGGTTCCAAAAACTTCAAGAAGAATACTTATTATTAAAGGAAATATCATTACTGCCAATACAATCCCCCCGGCCAGAACGCTATACCCGGTTGCATATTCCACAAAATGCGGAGCTATATATTCCTGAATAAGCGGAACAACGAATAACACTCCCCACACCCCGAATACAACTGGAGGAATTCCTGAAAGCAGGTCAACGAAGGGCACGATGATCTTTCGCACGCGATGGTGCGCGTATTCTGAAATAAAAATTCCGCTCAGCAGGCAAAGCGGCAACGCGACGACAATAGCGATACCGGTTACCCACAGGGTTCCCATAATGAACGGAAAAAAACCAAACTCACCTTTAAATGGTTTCCAAACGGATGAAGTAAGCAAACTTCCTACTGATTTTAATTCCAGTAAAGGAAGAGATCGCAGATACAAACCCAAGCCAATAAAAACCGCGAGCAGAACGGATAGTATTGTTAGTACTAACATCGTCTTACCTGCGATCTTATCCTTTAACAGTCTGAAATTCACAGTACTTAATTCAGATTAGGTTGCGGCGTGTACCTTAAATATGATTTAATCCGTGTATGTCCTTTCGGAAACTTCACTGCAATGTCCTCATCCTTCACGGCGGGAACAATAATTACGTCTTCCCCGTTTTTCCAGTTAGCAGGAGTAGCGACACTGTAATTCGCGGTCAACTGCAATGAATCAATTACGCGAAGTATTTCATTGAAGTTCCTGCCGGTTGAAGCAGGATAAGTAATTAATAATTTAACCTTTTTATCGGGACCTATTATTACTACTGATCTGACTGTAAATTTATCGGAAGCATTTGGGTGTACAAATCCATATAATTTTGACACTTCAAAAGTCGGATCTGCGATAATTGGATAATTGACTGTTGTCTTTTGAGTCTCGTTTATGTCTTTGATCCAATCGATGTGCGATTGAACAGGATCAACACTTAAAGCGATAACTTTTACATTCCGTTTTTCAAATTCCGGTTTTAATTTTGCAACTGACCCTAACTCTGTAGTGCAAACGGGTGTAAAGTCGGCGGGATGTGAGAATAAAATCCCCCAACTGTTTCCAAGAAATTGATGAAAGTTAATTTTCCCTTCGCTTGACTCCGCTGTGAAGTCGGGTGCGATGTCTCCTAATCTAATTGACATTGTTTTCTTTTTTTAGCAAATATTAAATTATTACTTTTTGTGATTTGTGTTTTTCGCCGCAAAATAAATTTCATACCAATCCTGACGGTCTATCTCAATATTTACAGCCGAGGTAGCATTTTTAATGCGGGTTATGCTATTGGTACCAACCACGGGCAATGCTCCAAGTTTAAGCAGCCAGGCTATTGCAAGCTGCTCCACATTTATTTTGTATTTAACAGCTATTCTCTTTAAAGTGGCTCTAATATTAAATGACCACTCATCATTTTCATCAACCAAACGACCTCCGGCCAGCGGAGCCCAGGCGAGCGGCCTGCTGTATTGTTGCTTTATAAAATCAAGTGTTCCGTCCTCAATGGCCTTAATATTAAGCAAATTAAGTTCGACATGATTCGTAACTATAGGAATTGACAATCTTGATTTCAACAACCTGTGCTGATGAACAGTAAAATCAGCAACCCCTACATATCGAACAAGGCCCTGGTTAACCAAAGAAGTAAGCGCTGATGCCGTTTCATCCGCATCCATTAAAGGATCTGGATGATGCAATAACAAAATGTCAATATAGTCCGTCTTTAAATTCTGAAGCGATTTTTTTACGCTTTTTAAAATATGACCGGCAGTGCTGTCATAATGCCTCACACGATATCCAGGCCGTGCTTCATCAACTATATTTATACCGCATTTGGTAGAAATAACAATGTCCTCACGTCTAAAGGAACCTTTCTTTATGGCCTTACCAAAAAGATCCTCCAATTGGTATCTTCCGTAAATATCGGCATGATCAAAGGTATTGATACCAAGATCAATACAGGTATTTATCTTTTTTTCAATTGACTTTAACAAAACACCTTCTGAATCTTCCATCCATCTCCAGAAGCTATAAATTACCGGTGACACAATCGGTCCGTTATCACATAATTCGATTTTTTCCATAACGTAAAATTAAAGTAAATAATAGTTAAACGTAAATTACAACCAAAATAGCGGACATTACAATGAAATTTTGGTCAATTCGGCTTTAAGTTTGGCTTCAGACAACTTAACGTATCCGGCTTCCCCTACAAATTTCTGTCCTTCAGACAAAACCCATTTCAAAAACTCAACAACTACTTTTTTTTGAGGTTTGTTTTTTGAAACAAAATATAAATCACGTGCCGGGGGAGATGGATATTTGCCCTCTGCTACAGCTTTAATAAATTCAGTTATGTTCCCATAAAAATTTTCATCGGTATCAATTTTACCATTGCTATTAACATCAATCGGCACAATTGCAATTCCTTTTAATTGTTTACCGGTTTTCGCATCAAAAACGTATGTTATGTTATTGAAGCCAATTCCCAATATATCCTTTTTAACCGCCGACAACAATCCGGGATCACCGTAAACACCAATACCCAAAAGATCTTCCTGCTTTTTTCCGAAATACTTAGCCCAACTTTCTGCGGCCCCTGCAGCATCCGAGCGTGTATAAGCACGAATCGGAGCAGAAACAGAAAAACCTGCCTGTTTCCAATTTTTATACTGTCCGCTTGCATAAATATTCGCGAAATCTTCTTTCTTCAAACCCTTAACTGCTATTTCCTTAATGTTTGGATTTGCCCAATTTACAGTAGGAATAACCGCATCTCTTGTAACCGCAAAAGGAACTGCTCCCCTTTTGGTTTCTTCCGGATAAAGATCGCGCGAAACAGCTCCCAGATCTACCATCCCTCCCAATGCATCTGATATTCCTTTCCCGGCTCCTCCCGCTGAAATGTCAAATCTAACTTTCGGATGCAGCTTTTTAAACTCTTCACCCCATTTAATCGCGATTGGATAAAGCGCAAAAGCCCCGGAAATGCTGATGGTTCCTTCCAGATCATCCTTTTTCAATGGCAAATCATTTCTAATAGTAAAAGCTGAACAAAATACAGATAGAATAATAATCACCGCCCTATACTCCAATGTCGAAAATTTATTTTGTATCATACTAAACCTGCTTTAGTGAGTGTGAAATTAAAAATTAAACGACTCTATTTATTAAAACTAAAATCATATGTAACGGACAAATAATACAACGCGCCAATTGTAGGACCGGCCGCGTACTGAATATACCTGTTATTCAAAATGTTTGTGCCACCTAATTTGAATGATGTATTAATCTTAGGAGCTTTGTAAGACAGCTGGGCGTCAAAGGTATTAAAAGCAGGCACAGTACCTGTTGCCAATGGGCTTTCCCATTTGTAAGAGTCCTGCCATTTCCATACGATGTTAAAACCGAAATTATCGAACAACTCTCTTGTTCCAAACTGAACATTTAACGACCATTCAGGAGTATTGAACCCTGTAATAAATATATCATTGCTACCTACCACAGCCAATTTATTGTAATTTATATTAGTCGATAAGGTATAAGACTTATAAAAATTATAACTCAACCGCAATGCGGAGCCGTATGCATTGTATTTATTAATAGCATTTGTAAATACACGAAAACGGTTACGGGTTGCATTTGTATTATTGGCGATATCAAATGCGGAACTATCTGTAGTAACTTTGTAATTTTTGGGAACCCATACTTCAACCTGGCCCAAAAAACCATCCATAATATTATAATAAGCATCGAGGTCAACGATTAATTTATTATTAAACAAGATTGATTTATAGCCAAAATCGAATGCCTGAATGTGTTCAGGTCTGAGTGTGGGGAGGTTTGCGATTTGCAGTTTAGATTTATTCGCCAAAATAGCCGCATTTTTAGCTGCACCTGTTAATCCCTTAATTGAATTATTAAATACATCAACCGACTTTTGGGTGAATGAATTCTCGAGGTAGCCCCAACCTTCATTCACCTTCTCCAGGCCACCTACACGTCTTATGTTACCATTGTTTACATAAGAAAGTGCTTCAAATAAAGCCGGAAAACGGTAACCATCCTGATAAGATACGCGAATGGAATTCTGTTTATCAGGAGAATAAACGATAGCGGCGCGGGGATTGATCTTCCCATCAAATTCAAAATTCTTGTCATAACGTATTGATCCCACTAATTTGAGTTTATTATTAAACAGTTCTTTACTTAACTGAACAAAGCCGCCCACTTTGGTATAAAACTGATTTTTTCCAAAACTTCCATTTTCATCCGGAATAGTCCGTTCAGCCAATGGTCGTGAAAAATCCACGAAATTGTTTCCGTCAGGAATTACCTCATAAGTTCGGCCATCAGCGCCAACAAGAATGTTTAACGCGCTATCCGTTAAAGAAGAAAGGTCGTATTGAAATTCGCCATGATGCATCCTGCTCTTTTGAGTTAACCATGATCCTCCAACAGGAGAAGGAGTGCCAGGTACAACCGATGGATGATCCCAGTTATTAACTTTAATTATGCTATCTAAACGAACATTAAAAGCAACCGATCCCGGTTCAGGCCTGCCGGCATCTGCTGCGGCACGGGCACGTTGATGAGCGATTACCAAATCAGTTCCTGCACTTAATTCAGAAACCAATTTCGACTGGTAATCATTTTTCCATTTTGTATTATTCTTAAAACTCAAATCAAGATTATCCGCCGTAGGTTTCAGATTATAGGAATCGCCTGTGTTTTCCGAATTAGAATAAACACGTGCCCGGATATTACGACTTTTAAATTCCAAAGCGTGACTCTGAAGTAATAAGTTATCCAGTTGAATTTTATTTCCACGCTGAAAAATTCCATCCATGGTGCCTATTCGATAAACATATCCAATCTGCGATTTTTCATTAAACTTAAAAAACAAACCGGCATCAGCTTTAGTAGTATTTACATCCTTATGAACGAGGTCCTTTTCCCAATATCCTGTACGTCTTACATTATATGTTTTACCCCCGGCGGTAACACTCACATTATTGTTACTTTCATTTCCATAGGTATTCCATCCGTCATAAGCCGGATTATTTGATGGTGAATTAAACTCAGGATTTTTAGGATTAGAAGAAACGACATCGTAGGTATTTTGATCTGTGGGGGTTGATGAAACCCAATCAACACCCTGAAAATGCGATGCATTTAACTTGTATGCAAACCTGTTTGCAGAATCAATTGTACCGGCAAGCCGAAACGCGGTTTCACTCAACAAACTGGGTGCATGATCTTTGCCATCCACATGATTGATATCTGTACGCTGGTAAACGCTTACTCCTTTGTTCAAAAACGGATTTTTTGTCTGTAAGTTGGCTAATCCGTTAATAGAATTAATACCGTACAAAGCGGATGATGACCCGGGTATAATCTCCACACTTTTTATATCCAACTCATTTGGACCAATTGTATTACCTATTGATCCTCCTAAAGTAGGAGCCTGTATATCTACGCCATCCACCAATTGCATGAACCTGAAATTATTCGGATTATTAAAGCCCCGCGTATTTGGCACTTTGAAACTTAAACTGGAAGTAGTTAACTGAACTCCTTTCACATTTTCCAAAGCATCGTAAAACGATGGTGCCGGAGTTTCCCTCAACGCAATAATATCGAGTTTATCGATCGCTACAGGTGACTTCAGAATACTTTCTTCAACCCTTGACGCTGAAACAACCACCTCGTTAACAAGAATAGACTGTTGCTTGATCTCAAAATTAACATTACTCTTTTCACTGTCTATCACATACTCCTGCTTTTCATATCCTACATAAGACACTTCAATAGTAAATGGAAATTTATTGGCAGTTTTAAGCGTAAACTTACCATCTATATCTGTTTGAACTCCTTCTATTGTTCCTTTAATTACGATGGTAACTCCGACCAGGGCCTCTCCCGTATTTTTATCCCTTATTCTTCCCGACAACTGAATTCGCCCGCTTTGGGCAAAACTTGTTGCAGTTATTAATACTCCTAATAAAATTGAATGTAATTTTGTTTTCATAACACTTGTATTTTTTCAACTATGATTAACTCTTATAAATATTTTTATTCCTTTGATCAGGTAATAAACTCCCCTTTGCAGGAACGTTTATAATTACACACATACATTGACAACATCGCACGCTGTATTCATTGTTATAACCGCATAAACATAGCTCTGTTAAGGAAAATAACTTTCTTCTAAAAACACGATCCGATTGAGTTACAGATTTCATTATTTGCAGCCCTTTAATTTTCCCTTAAATCATTAAATCCCTGTAATGACAGACATTTAAACAGATATACGTTTTTATAAAAAAATCATTTCGGCACAAATATACATAATCTATCGGAATAGTAGACTATTGTTTGAAATTTTTTTACCCCTTCTTTTTTGCCGGTTTTAAGGCTGTTCTGATTCCTGCCTTTTTCAACCGATCCTCCCTGGCCAGAATATCGGCAAGACTGGTATTTGTGAGGATGTTAAGACTGGCGTCCCGCACATCCATAGCTACATCTCTCAAACCACAGGTGGCCTCATCCACACATTCCACACACCTTTCATAAAAATTCAAACTTACACAAGGGATCAACGCAATGGGTCCGTCGGTTAGGCGCATTACATTACTTAGCATCACATCTTTCGGATGTTTGATCAGGTAATAACCCCCTCCTGCACCCTTCTTACTTCCTAAAATCCCCATCTTCTTTAATTCAAGGAGAATGGCTTCCAGAAATTTTTGCGGAATCTTGTCTCTTTCGGCAATATTCGAAATAAGGATTGGACCTTTCTCATATTCTCTGGCCAGAGTTACAAGTGCTTTAATAGCGTATTTTGATTTTTTGGACAACATAAATATTACGTGAAGTTATGTATAAAAATCAAATTATATAAATGAAAGGGGAGAGCGAAAGCAATCGCTATAATATGTTAAACAAATTAAATGTAAAAAATACTGCTTCTCTGGTTAAACATTCCGTTGAACTTGGTTTGATTTAAGTCCCGGACTATTCAAAAAATTACCTCGGGAGTCTTAAAGCCATAACATTAAACCGGGAAATCAAAATCTGATCGAAAAGAAAATCAATTACCAGTCACCTTAAACTCCACCCTTCTGTTAAGCTGTCTACCTTCATCGGTATCATTGGTGGCGACAGGAAATTGAAAACCATACCCGGCAAAGTTCAGTCGGTCGATCTCGGTGCCTTTGCTTATTAAATAAGAAACAACCGATTGCGCGCGGCTCTCCGACAGGTTCTTGTTGTAAACAGCGCTGCCCTTGTTGTCGGTATGACCGGAGACCTCTATCTTGAGTTTTGGATTGCTAGTCATCAGGTTCAGTAGGTTACTCAGTTCAATGTAGGATTCGGGGCGGAGTGAAGCTTTGTCGTAATCAAAGAAAATATTATTGAGTACAACTTTGTTGCCCACTTCAATTTTATTGAGTTTGATGTTGCGGATGA
>JAEUTS010000240.1 GCA_016787005.1 Bacteroidia bacterium | reverse complement strand
TATACTTATTTGTGGAGTAATGGGGCCACAACACAAAATATAAGTCCTTGTCCGGCTTCAACCACTACATATACTGTCACAATAAAAGATTCCGGTGGAAATACATCCACGTCAACTGCCGTTGTAACGATAAATCCTGCTGTAACAGTAAGTACAACAGGGGTGAATATAACATGTAATGGAAGTGCCGATGGTTCAATAATAGCGGCAGGAGGCAGTGGCACATTACCTTATTCATATAGTTGGAGCGGTGGAGTTTCGGGTTCCGGGTTCCAGGTTTCAGGTTTGTCGGCTGGAAACTATACAGTAACTGTAACCGACAGTAAAGGCTGCACCGCCACTTCCATCGTTAATATAGTTTCACCACCCGCATTGAAAGGAGAGTTTACAAAAGGAACGGCAAACTGTGTAGCTTGTGGATGTAAAGAATGGATACTGGTAAATGCAAGCGGAGGTACAGTGCCATATAATTATACCTGGCCGGATGGATTTGTAAACAGGTATAAAAATCAACTTTGCCCGGGTAGTTATAGTGTAAATGTAAAAGACAAGAATGGTTGCAGTATAAATATCAGCCTTACCGCGCCCTGATCCCTCCAATTAATATTTATTTTCTTTCATCAGCTCCTTAAATGGCTTGTTCTGAATTTTGCTGTCGAGCCATAGAATAAAAAAATCGTCCTTGTTTATTATTGATGAATTTTGTGCTGAAGCGTTCTTTAGGACATTTTTCATCTGTACGAAAAGTTTCTTTTGGGTTTCTTCAGTGCCACTTACCGTTGAGAGCTTATTAAAAAGTGAAATAACCTCGGGTTCAAGTGTATAACCTGGACAATTTTTTTTGATCCATTTTTGATAGGAATTAACCAGGTAGGTGATGAGGTCGTAATTTTTAAGCTCAGAATGACAGATTAAAAAATAAATTCTGCCCAGGAGTTGGGCATCTATTCTTTGTTCCCCTTTATACTGGATAACGTAGTTAAGACATTTTAACATGTTTCTCAGATCAGAAACTATAAAATAATTTATGCTCATGTTTAAATATAATACCAGTCTGACAATATCGCTGGAACTGTATTTTTTCACTTCGCTTTTTATCTCATCAAATAATTCAATGGCCTTGATTGGAGAAATATTGCCAACTAGATTAGCGAAGTTAGATATGACTATAGGAAATAATTGATTTCTTGCTTTTGCATGCAATGATTCAATGAATATTTTTGCCTGTTCATACAAGTGTAGTCTTTTCTCCGGATCAGATTCCATACCGCACATGTTTGATAATGTATACAAGTACTGCTCCGGGTATTTTTCCCAATGAGTAAGGTGTTTTTTAAGATAAATGAGCCATTTTTCCTGGAAGTGCAATGCTTTCTTGTTTTGCTTCAGTAACTTTGCCGCTACACTGTGAATGTATAAGAAATTTAAAGCAGCTATAATTGTTCTTGTTTGCTCAAACTTTTTTAAATAGCTGGAATTCAAAATTGTTTTTAATTTTTTCAACCCCTTTGAATTGTTTACAATATCTCCCGATATCATTCCGAGCAGGTCAATTTCTGCAGCCAGTTTCTTATAACTCTCGTTGTGCCTGATCTTTTCGAGTACCTCTCCGTGTTCACTATATGAAACGCTTACGTATTCCCTCAGTTTTCCGGCATCGGATGTGATCCTATGCCCGGTGTGTATCATTCCGTATATCAATAAGTAATATTCAAACTTTTCTTGTTCAATGGCTAGCTTTTTTGCCCTTTCCAAAAATTTAAGTGCCAATCCTATTTCATTTCTGTTTTGAAATAATTCCGCACGTTTTATAAAACTCTGAAGAATAAAATTTACAGAAGACCCTGAATGGTAATTTTCAAGCTTAGATAAAATTACCTCACTCATGCGATTTTTAACATGTATGAATTTATTCTTTGGCAGAAAACCTTTTACCCTGTTTAACAATGAATTTTCATCAAATTCGGTCTGTTTATTGATTAAAGCAAACAGTTTCAAATAATAACTGTCGCGCCTGTTTTTTCTCAAAGACTTTATTATATAAGCCTTTTCAGGAGCAGAAAGGGAATGAATGATCAGGTAAAGATCGGAAGAGGCTGTTTTCATTACAAGATAGTAGTTGTTTAAATATATGAATTTTATACTCGAAACAGATATTGAAGTAAGTTTAATTTACGCTATATATAATGCGATTTTTGATATAAATTAACTTGTCTTTGACTTTTAAATTTTGTAGCTTAATAAAATCAAAAAGGGAGGCCGACTATCTTATCAGTTTCTGAACAAGACCTAAGCATGAAAATTCTGATGTTTAATATTTCTCTTTTTGTGATTGGACAGTCTCTTATTGCTCATTCAGTCGGATCCTCTTTTGCTACTCGTTCATCCGGGTGGACAAGAAATGATATTTTCCAAAACAAGGTATTTATTGAGAACAAAGGACAATTTGACAGAAAAGATAACCAGACTTCGTCTCATATACGGTTTGGTATACAGGATCAGGGCCAGCAAATTTATTTTACTTCAAACGGACTATTCTTTAGATATGATTCCTACGAGTTCCCTGAAAGATCCGAAAAGCATGAAGAAAATTATTCTTCAATAGGGGAAGAGCATGAAAGGGAATTGATGAAGAAATTGATCACGAAGACTTCCATTATTGGAATGAAATGGATGAATGCTAATCCTGATGTGCAATTGATGGCAGAAAGTATGGTGCCTGACTACTATACTTATGGTGATGAAAAAATGCATTATAAGGCTTCAGCATTTAAAAAGATCATCTACAAGGAACTTTACCCGCATATTGATGTGGAATATGTGTTTCATGAAATGGAAGGAATAAAATATTCGCTTATACTTCATCCCGGGGCTGATGTTTCTAATGTTAAAATGGAATACACCGGTGCAGATAAATTGAGGACTGATAACAATGAAAATATTCATGTCGTTACACCATTAGGTGATATTATCGATCATGCTCCCATGACTTTTTATGAAGAGGGTAAGTCGGTTATCAGTTCTTCTTTCAGCATTCATAACAATGTTGTTTCTTTTCATCTTTCAGATTATGATAAGTCAAAGACAATCATTATTGATCCATGGACAGTTGGGGTTACACTTACATCTAATAATAAGGCACTTCAGGTTGAGAAGGACAGGACCGGAAACATATATATTCTTGGAGGCGGTGATGCTTCAACAAACTACCCGGGAGGTTTACAGCCATTAACACTAAAAAAGTATTCAAGTGCGGGTGCATTAATCTGGACATATACTCCACCAACGAATAGTTGCTGGGGTTGGTATGGAGATGATCTGAAGGTCGCTTTTAACGGAAATGTATATATGTCGGGAGGAGATAGTTTCGGAGGGATGAATATAGTTAAACTCGCTCCTTCCGGAACAGTTCTTTGGTCTATCGCTAATACTTTTGAACCATACCGCATATTAATTGATGAGTGTACAGGAACTTTGTATCTGTCGCAGGGCAATGCAAGTGTGCGATGCAAAATAGTTGATGATGCCACGGGAACAATTACAGGCCAAACACCAAGTTTACCCGCTTTTGTAACAACGGAATGCAGGGATATAGTACAAGGTCCCGACCGGAATTTTTACGCCATGACTGTTAATACTGGAGGGTCATGTGCTAAAGCCAATTCGAACTTATCAGCGATACTGTTCAATGTGCCACATGGCTATGGATTCGCGTATTTAACTGCCGGAGCTGCTTTATATACAGGACATTCATCCAGCCAGCCTGGAACGATGCATTGCATAACAGCCAGTAGACTATTTGCGTATACTACTAATGGTGGAAAACTCGAAAGAAGAAATTTAGCTACGGGGGCTATCATTAATACAATAACTCTTCCTGGCGGAGTTGTTTTTGGTAATTCCGGTTTTGCTGTTGATACCTGCGATAATATTTATGTGGGATCATCAAATGGGGTATATAAGTACAGTCCTAATCTTACGCTGATAACTTCTGCCGCCACAACAGGCGCAGTATATGATGTTTCCCTTGGCAGCAATCCCGGAGAGATACTCGCATGCGGCAATGGTTTTCTTGCCAGTCTTGATATGGGAGCCTGTAATCCGACACCATTGGTGCTTACCGCTTCGGCAACTCCAACCGGGAATTGCAGTAATGGAAATACAGGCACAGCAACAGCTAATGTTACGGGAGGCGTTTCTGCATTCAGTTATTATTGGCTTCCGGGTGGGCAAACCACCCGCGCAATTACGGGGTTGGCAGCGGGTACATATAGCGTTATAGTTACCGACATTAATTGTGTTAAGGATACGGTTGCTGTAACGGTTACCTCTTCGGGCGCGATCGCGGTGTCTGTAAATAGTAAGACAGATGTTCATTGCCAGGGAGCAAATGACGGTTCCGCTACAGTTGTTGCATCGGGCGGGGTATCACCATATACCTATTTATGGTCGAATGGAAGCACAGCGGCAACTGCCACCGGCTTGGCTGTTGGTATGTATACAGTTACTGCAACCGATGCTAATGGATGTCAATCCGTGGTTACAATAAATATCAGCCAGCCATTTTTTTCTAAAATCACAATTAACAGCAGTGTATACAATGATCCCTGCGGGATGAGCAATAATGCTCTTCCGTCAGTGACCGGTGGTACTGCTCCATATACTTATACCTGGAGCAGTGGTCAGACAACTTTAATTATTACCGGACTTTCACAGGGATCCTACACTTTAACCGTAACAGATGCTGCAGGATGCAAGGCATGGTTAACCGAAAACTTCACGAACCCTCCGACCGGTCCCACAGCAACATTTACAAAATCGCCCGGAACACCCGTTTGTATAGGAACTACTGTAAATTTTACCAACACAGGCACAACGGGTTCAGGAGTTACATATAGCTGGTTCATTTCACCGATAACACCGGCCAATGTAAGCGGTACAACAACTAATTTCTCATATACTTTTTTAACCGCCGGAAATTATGTTGTTCAGCATTCTGTTACCCGTTCGGGCTGCAGTGCAAGCAAAACGGATACAGTAAAAGTTATCAATTGTTCGGGCCCGACAATTACTGTCAGTGGCAACTCGGTATGTCCGGGTTCCTGCGGTGCAATAACCTCCGGCAGTACCGGCGGAGTTGCTCCGTATACATATTTGTGGAACAATGGCGCAACTACACCGAACATCGCACCTTGTCCTGTTTCAACTACTGTTTATACAGTAACCATAACTGACGCCGGAGGAGCAACATCTACGGCAACTGCAACTATTTTCATTAATTCTTCTGTAACTGCAATAGTAACGGCGACAAATACAACATGTGCAGGGAGTACGAATGGTTCTGTATTTGCTTCAGGGGCAAGCGGAACAGCTCCTTATACATACAATTGGTCTGTTTCAGGGGGAACAACTTCAACGGTTTCCGGTTTAACAGCAGGAAGTTATACCGTTACAGTAACCGATTCAAAGGGGTGTACAACTACTTCCGCAGCCGCTATCAGTTCACCGCCGCCGCTGATCGGGCAATTTAGTAAGGGCACAGCGAGTTGTGCAAGCTGCGGTTGTAAGGAATGGATAATGGTAACAGCAACCGGTGGTACAAGTCCATATAGTTATTCCTGGCCGGTTTCTGGCGGTTATAGCAGCAGATACTTAAATCAGCTTTGTCCGGGGGCATACACTATAAATGTTACAGATAAAAATGGTTGCATTGTGAACGTTAACCTTACTTCTCCCTAATGGAATTCTACATTTGACTTAAACTCCATGCTTCCGCTTTTTCCGCAAACAGCATTTTTGTCTTTTCCCAGGTGGTTTTAAATAATTCCGAATTGCGATACTTCTCAAGATGTTCCGGTGATTCCCAATGGCTGTAAGTAAAAAGTACTCCGGGTCTTTCTGAGTCTCTCAATAATTCAACGTGTTTACATCCCTCGCAGTTCAGTATTTTGTTTTTCGCATCATTGAACACTTTCAAAAACTCATTCACATTCTCTGGAATGAAAGTCATTTTAACTATACGGATTATCATTGAAAAATAAGTGTTATTGTATCGCCCATGTGCAGGTTCAGCAGTTGGCTGGCTTTTCCACTGTTCATAGCTATTTCGAGGTGTCCCGCCGCATTGAACATGGCCAATATCTCTCCTTCAACCACATCATGATATGTCCTGCTTATTTTACTTATCTCGTGACTGCCAAAACGTATCACAAATGGCCGGCCTTTGCCTGCTTCTTTTACAAGGCTATTTGTAATATTGGTTACAACGTTGCTGTACCAATCAATGTAAATGATACTACCCCGGATAGTGTCGCCAACAGTAACAGGTCTGAACATGATCCGCTCATTAACACCCTGTTTGGCGGAGCCTATCAGGTCAAGGGTTCCGCCGCGGGCAAGGTGGCAGGCCGCTTTTACAAATACATCGCGGGTAGGAAATGTAGGGCTGTTCGTATCATATCCAATATTCAGTTCTACAATTTTATCAGGTACCTTATCAAACATAAGTGAAAACATACCATTGTCGGCGCCAATAAAATAGTGGCCACTCACAAGTAATCCAATATGAGGATTTTGGGGAGTGGCTTCAGCGTTAACGCCAACTATATGCACTGTTCCTTCCGGAAAATTCGGAAAACTGTTTTTAAGAACATAAGCAGCCTCCTGTATATTGAATGAGGGAATAAGGTGCGTAATGTCAACAATGTTGACATCAGGCAGTTGAGTTAAAATGGCACCCTTTACCGCGCTAACGTAGTAGTCTTTCAGGCCTAAATCGCTTGTTAATGTTATAATTGCCATTGTTAGTAAAAGTATAAAGCCTGATCGCAAAAAAATAATTATTTTGCACCATAAAATTAACTAAAAAGCTAACATTTAAAGAATCAACCGATTTTGGCCGAAAAAATTATTGAAATTAACCAGGTAGATCCTGTTCAGATTTACGGGGTAAATGATACCAACCTTGAGCTGATAAAGAAGCGTTTCCCAAAGCTTAAAATTGTTGCACGGGGCGACAGGATAAAGGTTACAGGTGATGACAATGAGGTGAATCAGTTTGAAATGGTGCTTAATTTATTACTTGATAAATGCAGTAAGTCAGGTACAATAAGCGAGAGTCAGGTCGAGCAGGTGTTGAATGGAGGAGCAGTAACGGGTAGTAGGGCAGAGGAGACGGAAGAAGGAGCAGACATAATTGTATTTGGCAATAACGGACTTGTAGTTAAAGCCCGCACCCCTAATCAGCGCAGAATGCTGGAGAGCAGCCAAAAGAATGATATGATGTTTGCCATTGGTCCCGCGGGAACAGGCAAAACCTATACGGCTGTTGCGCTTGCGGTAAAGGCATTGCGTGACAGAACCGTAAAGAAAATTATTTTAACCCGTCCGGCTGTAGAAGCAGGCGAGCATCTTGGTTTTCTTCCGGGTGACCTGAAAGAAAAACTTGATCCGTACTTGCAGCCATTATATGACGCATTGTATGATATGATCCCCCCGGAAAAGCTTAAGGCGCACCTTGAAAACTATGTGATACAGATAGCGCCCCTGGCTTTTATGCGCGGTCGTACTCTTGATCACGCATTTGTAATTCTGGATGAAGCGCAAAATGCTACCGAAAGTCAGCTTAAAATGTTTTTAACCCGTATGGGGTCTTCGGCAAAATTTGTAGTAACCGGAGATGTTACACAGATTGACTTGCCTAAGCACCAACCATCAGGATTAATGCAAGCTGTGAGGCTTTTAAAGGATGTAGAAGGCATTGATTTTGTTTACCTGGATGAAAGTGATGTGCTACGGCACAAATTAGTATCGAAGATTTTGTCGGTTTATGATAAGGAGAAATAAGCCCCCTAAATCCCCCAAGGGGGACTTAAAGTGGGTGAGTATAAATTACAAACAAAAAATATATAACAATGAAAGCAGTAACAGAAACAAATTTCAAATTCCCGGGACAAAAAAGTTTTTACAAGGGGAAAGTGCGTGATGTATATAACATAGATGATCAGTACCTGGTAATGATCGTAAGCGACCGTATATCAGCATTTGATGTGGTGTTGCCCCGGGGGATACCCTATAAGGGACAGGTATTAAACCAGATTGCGTCCAAATTTTTAAAAGCAACTTCCGACATTGTTCCAAATTGGGTAATTGATGTACCTGATCCGATGGTAACCATCGGGCATATGTGCGAGCCTTTTAAAGTTGAAATGGTAATTCGCGGTTATTTGTCCGGACACGCCTGGAGAGAGTACAAATCCGGAAAACGGACGCTTTGCGGTGTCGCGCTTCCTGAAGGGTTGAAGGAGAATGATAAATTCGATGAGCCCATTATAACGCCGACCACTAAAGCTTCAGTAGGTCATGATGAGGATATTTCGAAGGAAAATATTTTGAAATCTGGAATCGTGTCAAAAGAAGACTACGAGCAGCTGGAAAAATACACCAAAGCCTTATTTAAACGGGGAACTGAAATGGCCGCAAAAATGGGACTTATACTGGTAGATACCAAATATGAATTCGGGAAGAAGGACGGAAAAATATACCTGATAGATGAAATTCATACGCCTGACTCATCCCGCTATTTTTACAAAGAGGGATATGTAGAACGTCAAAAGAACGGGCAGGAGCAAAAACAGCTTTCAAAAGAGTTTGTCCGTCAGTGGCTTATCGAAAACGGCTTCCAGGGTAAGGATGGGCAAAAGATACCTGTAATGACGGATGAAATAGTTGCTTCTATCTCTGAGCGATACATTGAGTTATACGAGAATATTATCGGTGAAAAATTTGTCCGTGCGGATGC
>JAEUTS010000235.1 GCA_016787005.1 Bacteroidia bacterium | reverse complement strand
AATTGGCACAAAAAACGGGTTCGCTCCGAAACCGGATGATATTGGCAATACAATCACAAACGCTAAAGTGCTTAACATCGAATCAAATGGTTCTGTTTTAGACATATTGAACAAAGGAATAATTAATAACAAAACAGACCTAGACTTTTTCAAATTTACCACCGCTATAACCGGCAATGTGAACCTTACCCTTAAACCTTTTTACAAATATCCCAACCTGAATATTAAAGCACGGCTGCTGGATTCGAATGGTGCCGAACTCGCCCTTGCGGACCCTACAACTACTATGTCCGCAACTTTATCTTCCACAGCTGTCCCCCCGGGCACATATTATATAGAAATAGATGGTGTTGGAAACGGGCTTGATCCTACAGTTGGCTACTCTGATTATTGTTCGATCGGTGATTATTATATCACAGGAACTGTTCCATTGGCCAGTAATAATCCGGTTGCCGATTTTTTCACAAACTCCTCTAAGTTTTGTGAAGGCACACAGGTAACATTTAATGATGCTTCTCTAAATGGAGCAGCTTCATGGAACTGGACATTCCCCGGCGGCAACCCTTCTTCGTCTTCTTCCCCAAACCCAACTGTTACTTATTATACTCCCGGCTCTTACGATGTAAAATTAGTTGTACAAAATTCTTTTGGCAAGGATTCTATGCTTAGAACAAGCTACATAAAAGTTGATAATGCTCCTTCTGCTCCGGCTACAGCAGGCGATGACAGGTGCGGCCCCGGACTCGTTAATCTTACTGCAACCGGCGGAGGCAGCACTCTTGAATGGTATGATGCCCCAACAGGAGGAAAACTCGTTAACACCGGAAATACGTTCTCCCCAAACCTCAACACCAACACAACTTATTACGTTCAGGAATCGGGCATGTCGACCGGGCAAAAAGTAGGCCCGGCCGACAATACACTTAACACAGGAGGCTATTTTACCAATAACGATTCAAGAGGTTTGCTGTTTGATGTGTTCGGATCATGTATATTAAAAACAGTTAAAGTGTATGCCAACACCGGAGGAAACAGGACAATTGAGGTCAGGCAAACTGTGGGCGGAACCGTTCTTCATACCAAAACCGTAAATATACCCGCGGGAGAAAGCAGAGTAACGCTTGATTTTAATCTTCAACCCGGAACCCAGTATCACATAAAAGTTACCGGCACCTTAGTTGACCTGTACCGTAACAGCGGTGGAGCCTCCTACCCTTACACGATTGCGAACCTGGTATCCATTACTGAAACGGATGCCGCACCGGGCAGCCCGAATTATTATTACTACTTCTATGATTGGGAAATAGCAACACAGGGGTGTTCTAGTGTGAGGGTTCCTGTTACAGGCACAATAAACACGGTCCCGCAAACACCAACCATATCGCAAAGCGGCGTGACACTAACTTCAAGTGAATCCACCGGCAATCAATGGTATTTAAATGGCGTACTGATCCCGGGAGCTACCAATCAAACCTATACAGTAACAGCTAATGGTGATTATACTGTTGTTGTAACAATTGGTAATTGCACTTCAACAACATCAACTCCACTCAATGTTAATAATGTCGGAATTGCGAAAACAGATAATGATCATTTCTTTACAATATATCCTAATCCGAATGACGGCAATTTCAACATTGCATTTAATGCTGTTGACAAAGCAAATTATAGACTGGAGTTAAAGAATACGTTAGGACAATTGGTTTATCGTGAAACACTGACAGACTTTTCGGGTACATATTCAAAACAGATGAATATCGCTGAATATAGTAAAGGAGTATATATGATAAACCTGATCCCTTTATCTCCAGGAACTAAAAATGAAATTGTTAAAAAGGTGATGGTGTATTAGTTCACCATAGAATATGTATACTACCCCATCCAAATCTGATTTGGATGGGGTAGTATATTTCCCATAAAGCGCATCGGGCAAAACTCATCCATTCGTGTTTTTTCTCTAAATTAGCGTGTACATAAACGCTGGTCTGAACCCGGGTTAAGTGCGCCGTGCAGTTTCAAACTACTGTTTAATACTGTCTTCAAATTAATTAATAAAACCATGACCTACATTAAAACGGACATCCCTCAACCCGGCATAGTAGAATTACTTTTTTATAAAGGTGAAACAGGGAAAGCGCTGGCGGCACTGGCCCAAACCTTATTGCATGGTCCATCCGGCTTAACGCCCGGCGAACGGGAGTTAATCGCGGCTTATGTATCAATGCTCAACAACTGTGAATTCTGCTACGAATCGCACAGTGCTTCAGCCAATGTTCATTTACACGATGAAGGAAAAGCCATTGCATGCATGAAAACAGGTATCGACACAATGCCGGTTTCTGAAAAAATGAAAAAGCTTTTAGCCATTGCAGGCAAGGTTCAAAAAAACGGGAAAGAAGTAACGCCCGAACTGATAGATGCTGCAAAAAAAGCAGGAGCTACTGATGAAGAAATTCACGACACGGTATTAATAGCTGCTGCATTTTGTATGTATAACAGGTATGTTGACGGCTTAGCGACGAATCTTCCTGCCAAAAAAGAAGATTACCTGGAAATGGGGCAGCGCATGGCCCGAAAAGGATATACCTACCCTCCCCTGTTCCTCAGACGATTTGTGATCCGGATGATGCAGAGACAAAAGAAAAAGAAAAATGCATAAAGAGTTTATAATCCATTTCAGTAATTCTCTTTAACATCTTTGCAACATTTAAGCTACAATAAATTACACCGGTACTTACTGCTTCTCAGCAATACACTATTCATTCTACTGTATTTAATTTTACTTTATTTCAATCGTTACTCATCCGATGATCATTTTTTTGTTTACGATGCAAAAGCACGGGGAGTTATTGGAGCGGCATTATTTACCGCTCAAACCTGGACCCCACGCCCGGCTGAAATGCTGCTTTACAATATGCTTACACGTTATTTGCCGGAACAAATAGTTTTGATCGGATATGGACTCAGTGTAATGTTCTTATTAATTGCCGCGCTATACAGGCTTATTTTTCTGCTTATAAAAAAAACAGCGGCTCAACTGCCGGAATACTCTTTGCAATATGTAGTTTTATTATGTTGCTCATTCTTCTTTTCAAGTTTTTCCATCGGAGAAACGTGGTTCTGGCTATGCTCCTCCGCCGGCTACCTGTTTAGTCTTGTTTCCTTTTTATGGGGAATAATATTTATTCTGAATAAAAAAAACAACTTCACCGTATATCTGCTCTTGTTACTTTGCTTTGGATACACAATAGGAGCTGCGGAAACATTCGCTGCCACAACAATATTTATTTGCTGGGTAACATTGTTCATTTATATCTACATATATCGTTCAAGCCTGAGTAAATTAGTGGAGCTCCCATCATTTAAAAAACTGCTTTTTATAAGCAGCCTATCTTCGATAGCCCTGCTGATCATTTATTCAGGACAAGGCACGCAATTCCGCAGATCGCTTTTAACCCAGGCGGGGTTCTTTGATACACTTTATATTTCGGCCAAAACAATGGCCTGGCTGCTGCTAAAACGAATCCCTTTCCAGATACCTTATGTGCTTCTGTTTTCTGCGCCATTTATAGGGCTGGGCAAACAACTTGTTGGCAATGGATTCACCCCTGCGATATTTACAAAAAGAAATCTGTTCCTCATCTGCATTACTTTCCTCTTCCTGATGTACATTTCACTTATACCGGCAAGTTATATTATGTCAGATCGCGGGCCTGACAGATCGCTCACTATTATCGCATTCTTATTGACATTATTGTTTGCATACATATTTACTTTCCTCGGTTATAAATACCATGATCGCATCGGAAATTCTGTAACATCAGCAGCACTTATACTGAGCTCGGGCATGCTTATTTATACTACAATTCAACAATACAGCATTGTTGAACAATATTCAAGTGAAGTGGATAAACGTATTGAACTGGTTTTAAAAGAAAATAAAAAGGGTCGCACCGAACCAATGGAACTAAAGCCATTGCCACCCAGCGGATATTATTACTCCACCGAATTATCGGCTGACACCACTTTTTACAAAAACACCTTTTTTAAACAGCATTATGGTTTGAATTTTAGCTGTTATGTTAAGTGATTACATTTCTCTCCTATAATCCATTCGATTGAAATTTAAACAACAGCATAATAAAGTTGGTTATCTCAAATCTTTATCGTAATATTGCAATATAATAATTACCAAATGGGCGCTACCAAAACAGAACACTTTACAGATAAGCAAAATGCCATTGCCACGCTTGCTAAGGCATTAGGGCATCCGGCAAGGGTGGCTATAATTGAATATTTATTGAAAACAGAAGCCTGCATTTGCGGCGACATT
>JAEUTS010000408.1 GCA_016787005.1 Bacteroidia bacterium | reverse complement strand
GGGAAAATACTACTTATTTGCCGTGGGTTGGGATCCTTCAATTAGCCAGCGTGTTAAAGGAGGACTGGCCATTACCTTAACTAAAAGGGAAGGTGAAACGGAGGTTTATATTCCTGTAACAGAATGAATAAAATATTTATTACGAACCTTTTATTATTTGTATTAGCTTTTCCATCCTGTTCAACAGCTCAGACGGGATCAACAAATGTAAGTGATACAATTACAAAATCCGGGCTGAGCATTAACGGGGGATATCTTATTGCTGTTTCCGATGCTGAGTTTACCAACCATTATAATACCTCACCCGCAATCGCATTGGCTTATGATTACCGGTTTCATCCCAGATTCAGCGCTGGGTTTACCGCGGGATATTCTAAAATGAAAATAATTGACAGGGAAACGTATGCATTGACGTTCCCTGTTTTGGGCTCAAATGCAGGGCTGCCATATAAAGAACTCGTTGGCAGCGATCTTCGCATTATTTATCTTGAAGCAAATATTAAATCCAATATGAAAACCATTAAAGGCTGGCAGCCTTATGGTTTACTTGGCGTCACTTACGCGTTTTTGGAGACAAATCCACTTGATGGATTTGATAAGAAGGGGAATTACCAGATCATACGCAATTATGTAAACGAGAATACTTTTGGTATCAACGTGGGTATTGGAGTGAATTTCAGATTAGATAAACAACTCTCATTATTCGGGCAGGTAAAATACACAAGCATCTTTACTTCCAATATTAACAAAAATGCGGTTGGCCTTTTAAATGCAGGATTTGGTCTTATTATACATATCTGAGTTCCGCTTCTTTTATAGCTTCCTGGTCATCACAAAATCATTCATAAAATAGCCCTCACCGATATCAAAATCGGCAATACGATCAACGGTGAATCCTATTTTGAAATAAAAATTAATCGCTTTAATATTCTGGCGGTTAACCGTTAATTCAATATTCCCCGGCTTAGCCAGTTTTGATACAAGATGATCATACAGCTGTCGCCCTACCCCTTTCCTGTGTTTTTCCGTATCAACATAAAATTTGTGTAAAAAATAATTATTCGCATTACCGCTTACCGAAGCATAGGCCAATGCCTCCTGTCCGTCATAAACAATGGTAAACTCATGACCCTCATCCATCTGTTGTTTAATACTTGCCGGCGAATACATACGATCAAGCATGTAGGTGACCTGGCTCATTGGAATAATTGAGGGGTAATGTTTTTTCCAGATTTTATCAGCCAGCTGAGCAATGACAGGGATATCGGAAACTCCGGCCTTTTTGAATACCAGTTCCATTTTTATTGAGGCAGTTTAACCTTCAGGGTAATATCCTTATTTACTTCCGTATCAAGCGAACTTTTATCCAATACATTAACGATCTCCGAGTGCGTTTGAAAACCAGCCGCTTCAACTTCCATCCGGTAGGTACCGGGAGGAAGTATCATTACATAACGACCGTTGGTTTTGTTTGGAAGGTAATTGCCATAAATCTCCTGTGTTTTATTATCTGTAACAGTAATGAATACATCTGCAGGGTTTACTTTTTTATTCGGGTCGTACGAATCAAAAGTGCCGCGTATCACGGAGTATTGCGGTTCAACATCATCAAAAGTAACACGGTAAATATCAAGATCGCCAATTCCTTTTTCACGCAAAGCGGATATATATGCATAACGACCATTCTCTGACATACGGAGATTCATATCGTCTTCCGGGGTATTGATCGGATAGCCAATATTTCTAACTGATTTCCATTTGCGTGCTTCTTCATCCCATTCGGCTTTAAAGATATCATAACCACCCATACTTGTATGTCCTTTGGAACTGAAGTAAAGTGTTTTTCCATCGGGCGAAATATTTGGAAAATCCTCGTCCTGGTTTGTATTGATCTCCGGACCAAGATTTTCGGCAGTACCCCAGGAGCCATTTGGAAGGAGACGTGACACGTAAATATCCACACCACCCAAGCCTCCGGGCCTGTTGCTCGCAAAGTAAATGGCGTTCCCTTCTGAAGTAACAGACGCAGCGATCTCGTGACCTTTTGAGTTTACATTGTCACCAAGGATCTTCGCCTTGGTAAACACTTTATTGACATCGGTCGTAGACATGTAAATATCGCCTTTCCCATCTTTGAAATAATACAACAGCATTTTATCACCCATGCCCGAAAGGCCGATCACCTCTTCATTTCCATCGCCTTGCGTGATAGGAGGTCCAACCACCTGCGCCTTGGTATACTGACCATTCTTAACATTTGAAATGAATATAGTGGGGGGGTATGCTCCATCTATATTAACTTCAGCACCTGTTCCGGAACGTTTGGAATTGAATACGAGAAAAGATTCATCTTTAGGAATAAATGGGTAGTAATCAGCGAATGGAGAATTAACACTCAGGCCAAGATTTTCAAATGTCACCTTTAGTGGAAATTTAATTAACTCTTTCGCATTTATGCATTCCTGCACCTGTCGGTCAACTTCCTTCAGGTTTTCAGGTTTTCCCTTCCCTGCTTCTTTGAATGCGGTATAAGCCTTTATAGCGTCATCAAAACGGTAAGCAAAATGATACGCGCGTCCGAGTAAATACCGGGCATTCGGATCAAAATCGGCTGAGCGCAAAACAATTTCCATGTACGGGATCGCTTTGGCTTTATTGATATTTGAATTAAGGTAGCAAACCCCGATGTTATAGTTGTATTTTACATTCTTCTGATCTTTTTCAAGAAGAGTAAGAAAATCGTCAAGAGCTCCTTCATAATTACCCCATTTCATTTTCTCTTCGGCCGTTTTGAAATCGGAAAACTTATTCTCAACAGGTTGTTGTGCAAATAAGCCTGCGGATATGGATAAAAAAAGTAAAAAACATGCTCTAAACATTAGGTTGTGTTTCATTTCAACTCGTGATTTTGTTGCAAACAAGGATACATTATTTTTTTGAAAAAACACAGCATAAATATGAAAAATAAGGTATTGTTTAACGATGACAAATTATGTCGTTCTTATTACTCTGCAGGCGGAACTATGATCAGATCCACTCTCCTGTTTTGCTCCTGTCCTTCCTTGTTTAAATTTGAAGCGATTGGATACTTTGCTCCATAACCGTAGTAATAAATTTCGTATTTCTCTTTAGTTAATTTTGTACGCAAATAATTATTTACAGCAAGCGCGCGCTGGTATGATAACTTGTTGTTATAGCCTGATGAACCAAGGCTGTCCGTATGTCCTTCAATAATGACCTGGGATCCCGGATATTTAATAATTTCATCTATCAATTGATCAAACTCGGTTTTGGCTTCGGGTTTTAAAACAGCTTTATCAAAGCTGAATAATACAGAAGACCTTAAACTGATGTGTTTACCCGCCCCGATCGCCGCAATGGCATCAATATCGGCACCGGGCCAGTAGCCAAAGCAATCATCACCAAGATCCGTTAAACGAACATAGTTGAATACTTCGCCGGGTTTAACCGAATCGCCAATATCCACACTTGCTTTACCTCCATTGATCCTGCCCACATTTAACCATTGTTTCCCGTCTTTTGATATAGCCAATTCCGTTGTTTCAATGTATTTACCAACTTCAAATATATACAGGTCCGGGCCTTTAATATTAACAAGGGCATTATCAATAAAGTGAACAACGAGGGAGCCTTTACAGCCCAGTGTAAGGAAACCTTCATCGGTACCGGTAAAATCGGAAACTCCTATAGCCCGGGAGGAATCGGAAGCACCCGGAATGGCACGGGGCCTGCCACGTTTAAAACTTATTACTTCATCGGCAAAGGAAATATCTCCAAGCGGCAGGTAAACCTGTTCCCCATGTCCGTCGGAGTAATATTTACCGGTTTTGGTATCAACCTGCGCGTGGCAGAAGGAAGCGGATATACAGAAAGCAATATAGCAGTACCTCAACATATACATCAAAGTACCGAATTATTTACTGATCTTAAAAATAAGTTGAAATGCCAAATTGTATAGCCGCGGTCTTTGATGGGGGATTACCCAGCAGGTCTGTTTCCCAATGATACCTGTAATTAAAACGCACAACAGTGAGTTGAGACGGACGAAAACTGATGCCGGGAACAAGTGCGATAATGTGATCTGAAATATTCTCTCCTGTTTCTTTAAAAGTCCCCACATTATAATCAGCATACTCTGTCCTTAAAGCAATATTTAAGGTGCTCTTTTCCCATCCTAACATTTTACGTTTAATAATTGGTTGTACAATATCAAAAAATCCGCCCTGCTGCTTATTTCCAAATTGCTGTGTATATGTTGCAGGAACATCTATTATGGCCCATACCCATTCAGCATTAATGCAGGTATTGATACGGGGGATGGTTGTATTGAAATCGATCGCAAACAGATCGACTCTTCTTCTCGCATCGAGCCGCAAACCGTCTTCCATAAATTTATTGTAAACGCCTCCCATCCATGATAAACCAACCTCTCCGATTTTCCTGTGCCTGATAGCGGTTTTAGCGGTAACAAGCGGTACCCCGTTAAAGCTTTCATCAAAACGCTCTGTGTTTTGTTTACTTGAAGGGAGCCACGTACGGTTCTTGTCGTTGGCAATTATTGTATTATCGAAACCATTTGTCAGGTACGCCTCATACGCCCACACCCATTTGTGGTACGCGTATTTTCCGAAAAGACCAAAGCCAGCGTTACTCCATGTAGAAGGAATGATTGTGGTAGCAGAGATCGGGCGGTCAATAAATTCCCATTTGGGTCCATCGTGATTTTGATTAAACGCTCCTATAGGATTTATGATCACTCCGCCTCTCAGGTTAAGGAAGGGATGTAATTCAATATCCATTGAAGCAAATTCAATCCCGACCTCCCTCCCTCCTTCTTCAAACTCAATTTCCGATAAAAATTTGATCCTCTTTTTAATTGTTGAAGATATAAAAACAGAAAGCCGCGGCACCCTGAATGACAATCCTTCCGTCACACCATCTGTTCCGGAATAGCTGCTGTTGGCCTCCAGGTATCCTCCGATCGACACGGGTAATTTATCCATTTGCAGGAAGGGTCGATTATAGATCGCGTCCATATTAAGGTGTAATTTACCTGTGTCGGCTGGAATACGCTTAACAAGCGAGGAATCTGATTGAGCCAATGATGTACCTGTGGTGGCTGCAGTAATAATAATAGATAACAATATTCGGTTCATTTCAGAATAGTTGTAAGTAAATATTTTTTTCATCGGTTGTTACAGGAAATAATCTTAACCTTTGGTCGGCGGGACCCTGTATAATCTCTCCTTTATTATTGAATTCACTATTGTGGGCGGAACAGGTAAGAATATCACCATTAACACTTAATTCCACGCCCTGGTGCGTACACATCATGAGCAAAGCTGTATAGGAAGTGTCGGAGTTACGGTAAACAACAATCGGGAAATCCAGCTTATCCGTTTTTACAATAAGATACTTACGAAAATTGCTTGTGTCATTTTTGAGAACAATAAACTCTGCCTTAGCAACCTGTATCGTATTGTTATTTACAACAGCCTGAACATAATGAGTGGGACTGCAGCTTTCTGTGAAAACAGATATACCTATCAGGCCAAGACACGAGCCGCCGCATAATTTTAGAAAATCTTTCCGTTCCATATTTATAAACTTTCGAGAAATTTTATTAGATTTTGTTTTTCTGTTTCACTTAGTTGGTTATACAGATCTTTACTCTTTTTAGCCTCACCATCATGGTATTTAATTGCCGCGTCAATGCTTGTGGCACGTCCGTCATGCAGTAGAAAGTATTTTCCACCCTGTGAGTTTTTGGATAAACCCAGCCCCCATAATGGCGGTGTTCTCCATTCAGCGGTACTGGCCATTCCTTCCGTATAATTATCATCCAGGCCACTTCCCATATCGTGAAGCAATAGATCGGTATACGGATAAAATGTTTTATTACTGAGCGCGCCTATATCGGAGAACGGTGTAGTCCATTGCTGAACATGACAACCGGCACAACCTGTATTTATGAACAATTGCTTTCCGGTAAGTACTGCTGCATCACCCTGATCGCGCTGAACGGGAGCTTTTAATGTGCGTAAGTAAAAAACAACATTCAGCACATCCGAACTTTCAACCTCCGGATCAGAAACATTGTCGGCATAAATACCTTCAATTCCGTTTATTCCCGGTTCATTATGAGCAAATTCAGAAGTGATCCCGATGTCCTGGTTATAGGCATTCACCGTCTGATGCAAAAGGTCAATGGCCGCCGCCTTTTTGCCAAAACGCCCGATGTATTTTCCTCCGACCGATTGGTGATACCATTTAGGTGTAAAAAATGCAGGAGGTGCAATGTAGTTTGGAACACCTGAAATACCGTCACCATTAGTGTCTTGCGGATCGGCGTTTGAAAGTATCTGTGCGTCGGTTAGCGCTTCTAAAAATCCTAATCCTGTATTCGCAGGGGGAGTGAATTTCGCGGATGTTGCTCCCGCGGGTATTTGTTCAGGAGTATATCCGGGTATAGCCCTGTTTTGTAATTGTGGCGCTCCGTATTTCATGTATTTATTCCCTGTACTGTCAGATTGCCCGAACCGTGTTAGCGTTGTGAATGGATGCCCCTTACCATCGCCTGCATGGCAGCTGCCGCAGGAAGTAGCTACAAAATAAGGTCCGAGACCTTTTTCGGGAGTGAACACTTCATCATTGAAGGCTATATCGCCTGCGAGAAACCGGGCATTCTCCGAATTGCTGAGCCCATCTACGGGGCCATCCAGGACTTCATCATTAACCGGAGCTTCAGGCAGCATCTTTTGACAGGCAATGAGGCCGATAATTGCAAATGAGAGGACTGCTAATGCGGAATTTCGTTTCATCGGGTAAGAGATAATTAACATTATTTAATTCACTTCAATTATTTTTTTAGACTAATCTAAATTTTAATTACGGCAAATATAAAAATAATTATTATATTTGCATATAATTATCAGGAAAATCATGAATTCACTGACTGAAGAGAACTATATTAAGGCCATCTATAAGCTTTGTGAAAAGAGCTCCGGAGCTGTAACAACCAATGCTATTGCTGATAAGGTGCGTACCAAAGCGGCATCGGTAAGTGATATGCTGAAAAAGTTGTCAAAAAAAAAACTGATCAATTATCAAAAATACCAGGGGGTAACGTTAACAGCGAACGGCGAAAAGATCGCACTGGCCATTGTCCGCAAACACAGGCTTTGGGAGTTATTCCTCGTTCAAAAGTTGAGTTTTAAATGGGATGAAGTGCATGATATTGCTGAGCAGCTCGAACATATTCAATCGGATGAATTGATCAAGCGGATGGACAAATTTCTTGACTTCCCCCGCTTCGATCCGCATGGAGATCCGATTCCTGACGAGAAAGGAAAATTACACATACAGCAATCCAAATTATTGTCGCAGATAAAAAAAGGAAAACACTGTATTATAATAGGAGTTGTAGATCACTCACCTGCATTCCTTCGTTACCTGGATAAAACCGGGCTTGAACTGGGAAACGAATTAAAAATCGGGGATCGCGTGGATTATGATCAGAGTATGTTCATTCAATTTAAAAATAAACTTTCAACACACATCAGTCACGACGTGGCTAAAAATATTCTTGTACTTGAAAAATGACAACCAATAAGGACAAATCATTATCGGAAGTACACGGCAGTGTAAACACAGATCTGAAAAAGGGAGTGTGGAGAAAACTATTCGCTTTCTTAGGGCCTGCCTATTTGGTAAGTGTTGGCTATATGGACCCTGGTAACTGGGCAACCGATATTGCCGGCGGCAGTCAGTATGGATATAAGCTCATATGGGTATTGTTAATGAGCAACCTAATGGCATTACTGCTGCAAAGCCTCAGTGCCCGCTTGGGACTTGTGGCCGGCCGCGATCTGGCACAGGCCTCGCGCGACAGCTATCCTCCTTTTGTAAATTTTTGCTTATACCTGCTTGCCGAAGTGGCTATAGCTGCATGCGACCTGGCTGAAGTGTTAGGAATGGCGATCGGTTTACAGCTTTTATTTGACATACCCATATTGGCCGGTGTTTGTATTTCCGTGCTGGATACTTTTTTACTGTTATTTCTGATCAATTTTGGAATAAGAAAAATTGAAGCATTTATTCTAAGCCTGGTTGCGATCATCGGTCTTTCTTTTTTTGCTGAAATGCTTTTTGCCAAACCTGATCTGGCAGAAGTTGCCAATGGATTTATACCCTACCTTCCGGATTCAAACGCTTTGTATATAGCCATTGGAATAATCGGGGCGACTGTAATGCCGCACAATTTATACCTGCACTCTTCCCTGGTTCAGACGCGCGCGTTCAGCCGGAATACCGCGTCTATCAAACAAGCAATTAAATTCAACATTGTTGATTCCACTATCGCGTTAAACATGGCATTCCTTGTGAACGCCGCCATTTTGATACTTGCAGCATCCGCTTTTTACCGAAACGGACTTTTTGGTGTTTCGGAAATACAGGACGCCCATAAATTCCTGGAACCTATGCTTGGTACAAGATGGGCGCCTGTGTTGTTTGCTGTTGCCCTGATAGCGGCCGGACAAAGCTCAACAATAACAGGTACACTTGCAGGACAAATTATCATGGAAGGATATCTGAACCTTCGTATCCAACCCTGGATGAGAAGACTCATCACCCGCTTGATCGCTATTGTTCCTGCATTTATTGTAATATTTATTAATGGAGAAAGCGAAACCGGTAAATTACTTGTGCTTAGCCAGGTTATATTAAGTCTTCAACTTGGTTTCGCTATCATTCCACTCATACACTTTGTAAGCGACAAGAACAGGATGGGCACATTTGCTATTGGTACACTAACTAAGATGGCGGCCTGGCTTTGTGTTATAGTGATCGTTGGTTTGAATATCAATCTTGTTATTCAATCGATCATTGAATGGATGACCACTTCATCGAATCCCGGTGTTATTGGATTTACCATTATACCTATTAGCATTTTCGCTTGCGGCCTGTTGTTTTACATCACGTTCAAACCATTCCTTACTACCATTCGGTTTTCTTCATACAAGCCTCACAGCGCATCTCATTCGTTGAAACTTGAACCCGGGAAAAGTTATTCAAGTATTGCGATCGCGGTAGATTTTTCGGATATGGATTCCAAAACCATCAGTCACGCGCTATTGCAGGGCGGAACACAAGCCCGGTACCTGCTTATTCATATTGTTGAAACGCCGGGAGCTATAATTCACGGGAAAAATACCCGGGACTATGAATCGCTGGCCGATAGAAAAGGGTTGGATGAATACGCCGCGCAATTGAGCGCACTTAATTATAAAGTTGAGGTTACACTTGGCTATGGTAATCCTAAAAAGGTAATACCCGAAATAGTCAACGAAAGCAAAACAGAACTGCTGGTAATGGGAGCTCACGGGCACAGAGGGCTTAAAGATCTCTTCCTGGGCACTACGGTTGATGCAGTGCGGCATGGAATAAAAATCCCCCTGCTGGTTGCCCGGGCTTAATTTGACGGCTGCTGTTTTTTCTTTTTCTGGAAACGGAACAGATAGTACTTATAGAGGTCCCCTATCGTATTAAACTCTTCCCTGTAAAACACACCAACACCCTGCGTATAAGGAGAGCTAAGGTTAATGATCGCATTGTCGTTCGTGCGGTTAAAGGCTTTCACCCTCATCTTTCCGTCATCGGTGAGCTTATATTCCATGTTTACATCACCCACCAGTGTGTTGGTACTCTGCGCAACTCTTGAGGAAACGCCAAAATTTCCGTCAATGCTCAACCGGTTATTAAACAACTGTGTGGATAGCGCCAACTGTAATTCCTCATTACTAACCTTATCTCCGGCTCTGTACTTAACACCAAGGTCAAAATCCTTGCTTATTTTGGAAAGCATGTTGCTGAGCTGATTCGACAACAGTTCACTTGAAGCTGCTTTACCTGCATTTCCTGTTTCACCTGTACCTACTAAAGTCTGAGGGGTGACAAAACTGCCAAGCACCATCAGCGAAAATACCTGGCGGTTCATTTCAAGATCATTATTCACCATGTTACGTACATCACGACGCGTGCCCTCATTCACAGTCGGCAGGTCAATATCAAAAGCAATATCGGGAGTCATAAGTTTATTTGTCAATATCATTTTGCAATCAACAGGGTACCTTCGCTTGTAGGTGCCGGTAGAATCGCCGGGGAAAAGAGGACTGAGAGAAGTCCTTAATTTATACACTGCATTCAGATTCATGTCAGCGTCATACGGGTTGCCACTCCATTTCACGGTCCCCCCCTGCTCTATATCGAAGCGTTTGTTGATGATATTTTGAAGTGTGAATAAATAATCACCATTTTCCACAGTATAATTACCATACATGTTGAATTTACCCAATGTATTGATTTCAAGCTTTAATGTTCCGTTGCCACGCGCTTTAATTACATCACCAATCTTCTGATCAAATATCATTTCAAGTTCCGCGTCAGGGGTCACATCAAGGTCAAAATCCAGTTGCAGCCCGCTAAGGTCAACTTTATATTTATCCTTTTTCACCGCCGATGTATCGTGATTCACAAATGTTATAAAATTATTCTGTGAAACTTCGGTGGTACCCGAAAGAGGAATAAACAATTTAGTTTTACCGCTCTTCTTCGCAATATTCACTTTGTCCGTTTTTACATTGGCTGTGATATAGATCATATTATTGATATACCCGAATATGTTAATGTATGGGCCTGTAACATATGCCTGCCCGTAATACAGCGAGTTCTGATCTTCCGTTGTATTCAACACCATAAATTTTTGAGGTGTGATGTCGAAGTCAAGCTGAAAGTTCCTGAAATTTTCGTGATACACTTTTCCGTTCACGATCGCTGTTCCGGAACCGGATCTTCTATCCTTTTCAGAAAGTGTATTCCCTTTTACATTTTGCTCATAAATTGCATCATATAATATCATATTTTCAACACCAAATGAATTCCTGTCTATTATCACATCCTGCTTAAAACTATACCATGTTCCCAGGTAATTAACACTTACCTTTTGCGCATCTATTGTAAGTTTACCGTTTAATTCAGGCTTACTTAAGGGTCCTTTCACCAGAATGTTCCCGGAAAATTGGCCAACAGCATCCTTGCAATAATCTTTGATAAAGGGTTTTACGAGATCGAGACTGAGCGTATTAAGTGTTAAATTTATATCAATGCTGTTATTCTTGTTGGGATAATAAAATCCGGAAAAAATAATATTAGGCACCATATCCTTACTGAACAATCCGTTTAACGCCAATGCGTCTTTTTCACTGTTCCAGATTGTTTTTACATATCCATTTCCGAGATCTTCATTATTTATTTTCAATCCTGTGAAATTTGTATTACTGATAATCATTGGTGTGGAATAAATGCCGGCCACCCGTGTTTGTCCGTCAACAATGCCCTTTAGCTTAATACCTGCACTTACCATGAACCTGTTCAGGTTGGCAAGGTTGAATTGCGTTAAAGTGACAATCATGCTATCCGAAGAATACCTGGAAGAGTTCCCGCTTATATGAATGTGCTGACGATTATTGGAAATTTCCATGTTATGAACATAAATACAGGAGGTATCGATGATAACCTGGTTGTTTGAATTAATGGCCCATATTGAATCTGTGATCACGATCTCTGAAGGAAGGAAACTGAATTTTATATCAGGAGATGAAGTGAATACAGCTTTTGCTTTTATATCTGCCCGGTACTCAGGTGTTGAATGATTATTCCATTTGATATTGAAAAAAGAAGAATCATTTTGAGTGCCGGTGGTTATATCAAAGTTTTTCAGCATAAGGCTGTCTGTAATCGCAACCTGTGATGAGGTGATATCCAGGTTTAGTTTTTTATTCTCGAGACGAGCCTTCAATTCAAAGCTATCCAGCTTGTTGCCAAATATTTTTAATCGGGAAGAAGTCATGTCCAATAACAGATGTTGGTTTGTTGAATTGTATGCTCCTTTGATTGTTGTCCCTTCGGCGATCTCAAACTTTGGTAAAAATAATTTTGTAAGATCGTCTGTGTGTTTGAATCTTGCTTTTAATTCAAACTGCTGATCTTGCGGTGCTTTTATCTTCTTTGAACTAAAGTAGGCCGGCAAAACAAAGCTGAGCATATTTTCGAATGAAGTGCCTAATTCCTGAAATAAATATTTCCCTTTAACGTCAATATCAATAAAATCAGAGCTGACACTGAGCTGCTTGCTGCCGGCTTCATCTATTGCAGTAAGTTTAAAATCTTTAAACACAAAGTACTCCTTGCCAATATTAACGGTTGTATTAGCCGCTTCGGCAACCCCTGTTAAATTATCAATAGTATTACCTTTCAATTGAAAATTAAGGACTGAGGAAACAATTACGGAGGTATCTCTTTTAAGAACATGAAGAGCGGTAAGGTTGGCGTGCTTAATGTCAGCTTTAAAATTCAACTGCGGCAGTTTTTGACTAAAATCAACATTCCCTTCAAATTTGAATTTCAGGTTATCATCATTTAAAGTCAGCGTTCCGTCAAATATTTTCCTGGACAACCTTGCCTCAACTTTCGCATCTTTGTAACTATAACCCATTGCATCCAGGCGAATAATTGTTCCCTTCAATCTGGCATCAGCTTTATCGCTCTCCACACCACTTCCATCAATATGAGCATCCAGCGCGATATTTCCTATCTTATCCGTAAGCAGCAGTTTTCCTATGTTAAATCCGGATGACCTTAACTTGCCTTTGTAGAACAATTTTTTAATATCCAGGTCTTCCTTCATGGACATGTCACATGAAACATTTCCCAATGCAGACGAAAAAGTCCCGAATGCAACAAAATCATTTAAGAAACCATTAAAGCTTCCACGAAACGAGATGAGACCCAATGATGCCATGTTGTCCGGAACCTTCAGTGTTTTACCTTCCGCAAAAGGCGGGACCGGCATTTGCTCCAGGTCGACCTTGTTTGTTGTGAGTTTATTCACTTTAATATTCAATATCATCTCATCAACATTTGGTATGCCTGTTAATTCAATGTTCCCATCGAAATGCGTCGCAGTTCCGTAATGTATCTTCAAATTCTTGCCTTTAAGGGCATCTACTCTCCCGTTAATATCGCCCGATATAAATACCGTTTGATGGATGTCCTTTAAAACCGGCGCGAAATATCCAATGTCGGATACCTGCACCCAGGTGCTGTCAAAATGACTTTTCATTTTAACCTTTGTTATAAAGTCAGGAAAGTCAGCATACCTGTTGTACTTCATTTGAAAATTGCTTTTGATGTTGCTTCCGGGAGTAATGATCCTAAGGTCATTTAAAATAATTCCTTTGGGCGAAATGCTTGCGTTTGCGGATAAGCTGCTTAGAATAAAGCCGCATTTTTCGTAGGCGGATAATTTTTCAATATCAAAATAAATGGTGTCCTTTTCAAAATGAATGTTTCTCACATTCCCATTGACTTTCCTACATAAAATATCAGAATAATTAATCCCTTCTGTCCTGCCTGTATCGGCTTCATCCTTATAAGTGAAGAATAGATCTTTAAGAATAATATCGCGGCATTTAAGCGCCCATATTGCCGTGCCTTTTGAATTGGTGTCCTTACCTGCAAATGCATCGATCAGGAACTGAAAATTAAAATCCTTCTCACCTGAATATTGGATCAATTTAATCTTGGGATTTACCAACTCCAGTCCGGATACGTCCAAGATGTGCATTTGAAAACTTAAATTACTGACATCCAGCTTCAGCTCATTAAAAAAAAGCAGGGTGTCTTTATGCAGGTCCTCAACATAAACCTCGCGAAGGACGAGCTTTTTGAAGAATTCAATGTCAACTTCACCTATCTTAACCCGGGTATGGAGTTTATTTGAATAATATGACGCTAACTTGTGCGTAATAGCGGTTTGAATAGCAGTTGAACGGAGAAGCAGCAAGCTTCCGGCTAATAACAAAATGAGCGCCAATAGTGCGTACAGCGATATTTTAAGGGCTTTTTTGATAACTTTATACCTTATTTGAGCAAATTTAAACAAACGCTCCCTTTAAACCTTATCGATCTTAAATTGATTCTAACAACCGACGGTGAGTAACGATGCACATAAAATAACTATTTTGGGGATCGAATCATCCTGTGATGATACAGCAGCTGCTATTATTCAGGATGGCAAACTTCTTGCCAATATTGTTGCGGGACAAGACATACATCAGCAGTATGGCGGCATTGTGCCCGAACTGGCTTCAAGGGCACATCAGCAAAACATAGTCCCCCTGGTTGATTCAGCCCTTAAAAAAGCTAATATTACCAGGGAACAGTTAAGCGCAATTGCTTTTACCCGCGGACCCGGATTGATTGGCTCACTGCTGGTAGGTACTTCATTTGCCAAAGGATTCGCCATGGCGCTCAAAATTCCAATGATAGAGGTGCATCATATGCAGGCCCATGTTTTGGCCCATTTTATAACCGACCATTCTCACAAACCACATCCCGGATTCCCCTTTTTGTGTTTAACCGTTTCAGGCGGACACACTCAAATTGTTTTGGTGAAAGATCATTTTGAGATGAAAGTTATCGGTGAAACAATTGATGACGCAGCCGGTGAGGCTTTTGACAAGAGTGCCAAGATCATGGGGCTGCCCTACCCCGGTGGCCCGCTTATTGATCAACTTGCGGCGAAGGGCGATCACTGTAGATTTAAATTTCCTCATCCGCAAATCCCTGAACTTAATTTTAGTTTCAGCGGATTAAAAACCTCATTCCTGTATTTTATTAATGAACAGGTTAAACGTGATAATGACTTCATTGAAAAGAACAAAGCTGATCTCTGTGCATCCATTCAGAAAACGATAATTGATATACTGATCGCGAAATTAAAACTGGCAGCAAAACAAAATAACATTTCCCGGATTGCTATTGCAGGAGGAGTTTCGGCCAATAAAGGATTGCGAAAGGCATTGGAAGAAGAGGCTCAAAAAAATAACTGGTCGCTATACATACCTGCATTTGAATACTGCACAGACAATGCAGCCATGATAGCAATTACAGGATATTATAAATATTTAATAAAAGATTTTTGCGATCAGAGCACAACAGCTGCGGCGAGGTATGCCATGTAGTTCCGTCCTGACTATTGCAGTTTCAGCAACTTTACCGCGTGGCTTCTCATGTTGCCGTTCATTAACTGAACTAAATAAACACCACGTTCCTGTATTCCCTCAATTGAAATAACTCCCGATCTCATTTTAATACCCTGCTGAATAACCAAACGGCCTGTAATATCTGTTACGATCAGGTGGGCATCAGAGGATAGCTCATCAATTAAAGAATAAGAGATCAAGAATCTGTCACTAAACGGATTTGGATATACATTAAATTTCAACGGATCATTTTGATCACTTACAGAACTTGAAACCGGTTTTAATTTTACATTCAGGGAAGTGACATTACCGGCAGTCAGGTTAATACCGCCAATGGTCCGTGTAATATATCCGGATTTTGAAACCTGTACTGTATATGTTCCCGGCACAACTGTACCAATTGCATAATCACCTGTTAGTTTTGTGCTGTCAATTACAGTTGTGGTTAGTATATCTACATTAGCAGTATTGATGGGCAAACCGGTTACTGAATCTGTTACAATACCCTCAAGATAACAAGCCCGTTTGTACGTCGGGGATAAAACAAACAAGCCTTCATTAATATTACTTACTACAATTGTTCCGGAAGGAAGATAAGGATATACACCCCATGCACCCGTGTATCCATTGCCCGAGTGCGCTGTATCAGTATCAAAATTAGCTACCTGAACAAGATTGGTTGGCCGGTGTCCATCGAAGATCACAACACCGTCTTTGTAGTACGAACAAACCACCCAGTCATTTTTAACATGACAGTTATGCACAATTGATCCTGATCCGGGATTGGATTGGATCATATCCATCAAACTGATATTTGAAGTATTACTGATATCATAGGCATCAAGGAATGAACCGGGCGTTTCGTCTGTTGTAAACAGTGTTTTGCTGTCGTCGGAAAGCCAGGTGTTATGGGTGGCATGCTTTGAAGTGGTTTGGGTTTGAATTAACGTTGGTATTGATTTATTCGAGACATCAATAATCGAGAAATAGCCACCATAAATGTGAGAACCATACAATACATTGTTCCGGACGTAACCATCATGAATATAACTCGTATTGAAAAGCCCGGCAGCAACAGGATTCCAGGGATCAGAGAGGTCGCATATTAAGGCTCCTTTGTATGTTCCGCCATACAGGTATGCAAATCCATTATCAATATGAAGTGAATGCGCCCTGACAAGAGTATCTCCCTTATATTTCACTTCCCAGTATTTGCTCGGAAGAGTTGTACCGGGAAGTTTTCTGAGATCAATGATCTGAAGACCTCCCCCTCCTTCGGATACAACATAAGCATACTTACCCCATGTTTTAACTTCTTTCCATAAGTTATCCGGACCGGGAATCTGCGCCACTTCAAAGGGCGAATCTGGATTTGTAACATTTACTATTGAAAGACCTTTTGAGGCACCTACCAATGCATACTCATTGCCAAGGCTATCCACATAACCCCAGATATTGGCACAGGTTTGCCCGGGATATGGTAGGTTCGATCTGAAATTTATATTTACCTGTGCGTTCAGAAGTA
>JAEUTS010000166.1 GCA_016787005.1 Bacteroidia bacterium | reverse complement strand
GGATCAACTGCCGTAACCTGGCCATTGTTCTTTTCAATTATGTTTACTTTCGATAATACTTCTCTTCCCATCGCATCATAAACAACAACCAGTATTGGCTTACTTTCCTCTGATGATTGGTTAAGATTCAGGTAAACAGTTGTACCCGAGTTGGCATAAACAGGGTTTGGGTATATACTAAAGCTGAAGTTTTCACTGAAATTAATTGCAATAGGCTTTGAGTATTTATATTGCCCGTCGTAGTCGGTTTGTTTTAGTTTATAATACTGGATACCTGTTACCGGTTCCGTGTCAAAACTTTCATAATTTATTTCATGTGTTGAATTTCCTGCACCATTAACAATTCCTATGGGCTTCCAGTCAGTGCCATTCAATGATTTTTCAATTGTGAAAAAACTATTATTTGTTTCACTCGCGGTACTCCAGGTTAATCGTACTTTATTCCCTGCCTTATAAACGTCGAAAGAAAGTAATTCGATTGGTAAGGGTATATCAACCGGGCATAAACCGTTTACCTGAACGGGTGTCCATTGGTCGACACCGGTTCCATCGCCCAATTGGCCATATTGGTTATCTCCACATGCCCATAAGGTACTATCTTTTTTCAAGAACATGATATGGTTGTTACCACCTGCAATAGCTATTACTCCGGTTATACCTGCTAAATGTACTACACTGCTTTTATTGACATTAGTACCATCACCCAACTGACCATTGTCATTTAGTCCACAAGCCCACAAAGTACTATCATATGCGAGGAATGTTGCAGAATAATAAGTGCCATCAATTTCCCTGATCTTTGGAAGCCCCGGAATTTGAAATGGCGTTCTGGTATAAGGTGTTGCTACACCATCTATTCCTAATTGTCCATAGTTATTTAAGCCACAAGCCCATACAGTACTATCGCTTTTAATAAAATAGGAGGAACGACCGGCAGAACAAAATATTTTACTGATACTTGTAAGACCTCCAGCCTGATAAACCTGCCACAGACAAGTATGATTAGAATAATCAACATTATTACCGGCTTCACCTCTGTCATTTCTGCCGCAGGCCCATGCAGTACCATCATACTTTAACACATTTGTTGTATAATAACCTGCCGCGATATCTTTAACTCCTGTAATGGTTAGGTGCACAGGAGTGGATACGTTACCGCCCGAACACTTTCCCAATTGCCCATATCCATTATATCCAACCGTCCAAACCGTGCTGTCGTATGCCAGGAAAACAGAATGGTACGCCCCGACTGCAATTTTTTTTATTTTTGGAATTCCGATAACCTGCACCGGCGTTAGCCTATCTATAAGAGTTCCATCACCCAACTGACCTACTGCGTTATATCCGCTTGCCCATACAGTACTATCGTTTTTTAAATAGAGTGTATGATAGGTTCCGCATGAAACTTGTTTAGTGTTAGTTATGCCAGGTGAGCTTGGGGAAATATTGGTATCAAGGGTTGACCCATTTCCAAATTCTCCATCGCCATTGTATCCAAAATCATTAATAGTGTTATCATCGCAAACTATAACCGAGTGTAATCCGCCAGCGCTGAAGGACTGACAGTACGATTTTAAAGAAAGTGTAATAAATAAAAAAGTAAAAGCGAGTGGAAGACAAGGAAGTGAATTTACCCAATTATTAGCCGGATTTTTTTTAAAATTTGATGTGTAATTATCCATAATATTATCGATCATTTCTAACTTTCCCATCAATATACTATGTGCTTCTACGTAGCGAAGTTACGAATGGTTACAAAATTTAATGTTTTTGAGGTTTTTTTCAATAAGCCTATTATTCTCAAAATTCAAACCATTGACTTGATCTATATGAAAGACAAAGCCTATATAATTAAGTAAAAATTCAAGATGATAAAAGAAGAAAAGATCGAAACCCTTTCTATCTGATGATCAGCTTTTGTTTATATATAGAATTATCCGATGTGGCCGAAATGATATACACACCCGGAGAAAGGGTATTTGAAGGATCTATTGCTGTAAGCTGACCACTACTATTCTTATCTATATTCGTTACTTTGGAAAGCACTTCTCTTCCCATCGAATCATAAACCACTACAATGACGGGCTGCTCATCATCTGTGCCCATATTAAGACTCAGGTAAACACTGCTGTTTGGCTGAACA
>JAEUTS010000104.1 GCA_016787005.1 Bacteroidia bacterium | reverse complement strand
GTTAATACACATTTCTTTTCCTTACTGAGCCGCCACATCCATTGCATCGTTTTTCCATTCATTTGTTCGGCAACTAATCCAGTGTTCATTGTGAATCCGGTATTAAACATTTCAGGCAGTACAATGAGATCGGTATGTTCTGCTATAGCAGTAATTTTCTGCGAAAACATTTCGAGATTTTTATCGATGCTTTCCCAGTGCAGATCACTTTGAATAATTGTGATGTTCAGATTTTTCATGACCCCTCTCTAACTCTCTCCGCCTTAGGCGGAGAGAGGATAATTAAATTTTATTTAAAATAGTAGCTGCTTTTTCCAATGTTTCATCTTTTTTGGCAAAACAAAAGCGCAGCATTTTATTATCTATAGGTTTGTGATAAAAAACAGAAATAGGTATTGATGCAACACCTGCTTCTTTGATAAGTCGAATCGCATATTCAGTATCTTTTTCATTTGTTATTTTACTGTAGTCCAGAAGTTGAAAATACGTACCGATAGCGGGTTTGAATTTAAACCGCGAATCCTTTACCATGTCAATGAATTTATCACGTTTCTTTTGGTAAAAATCTCCAAGCCCGGAATAATTCTCTTTTTTCTTTAAAAATTCCGCTAAGGCATATTGAACAGGTGTGTTAACAGTAAACACCAGGAATTGGTGAACTTTACGAAACTCGGTCATCAGGTTTTTGGGTGCTACACAATAACCTACTTTCCATCCTGTTACATGAAATGTTTTCCCGAAAGACGAAATAATAAAGCTGCGTTCAGCCAGGTTGGGGAAGCGTGCCGCGCTTTGGTGCTGTTGTCCGTCAAAAATAATGTGTTCGTAAACTTCATCACTGATAATAACTGTATCTGATCCTTTCACAATTTTCTCAAGGTGTTTCATGTCGTCAGCACTCAAAACACTACCTGTGGGATTGTGAGGAGTGTTTATTATTATCATGCGTGTGCGATGATTGAAAACTTTTTGCAATTCATTCCAGTCAATACTATAGTCTGGTGCTTTTAGCTGTAAATAAACGGTCTTTCCACCTGCTACTTCAATGGCAGGCTGGTAACAATCGTAAGCCGGCTCGAAAATAATTACTTCATCATCCTCACGTATAATAGCTGCTATTGCGGTATAAATTGCCTGTGTGGCACCTGCCGTAACAGTAATTTCTGTTTCAGGATCATATTTTATTCCATAAAGTTTTTCTGTTTTCTGCGCAATTATTTCACGTAATGCAGGTAACCCGGGCATTGGAGCATATTGATTATTGCCCTTAAGCATGGCCTCATTTACAAGTTTTACAAGTTCTTCTGAGCACGAAAAGTCAGGGAAACCCTGGGATAAATTAATAGCATTGTGTTCGGCAGCCATTTTCGACATGACGGTGAAAATAGTTGTACCTACCTTTGGCAGCTTGGAGTGTATTGTTCCGGGGAATTGTGGCATAGGTCAAATTTAAGGCTTTATTTCGAGTTCAAACCTATATGATTTTTTCAAAAAAATATAAGTAAATGATACAAAAATCATGTGTGGTTCTTTTTAACCGCAACGATTTTTGACTTTTACAGAAAAAAATTAAAATAAATAGTACCTTCGAAGGCTAAATTTAAACCATTTTCTCATGATCATTGAACCAAATAAAGTGGTAAGTGTGAATTACAATCTCACTTCCAAAAAAGCCGGACAAACCGAAGAAACTTTCGTTGAAAAAACAAATACCGCTAACCCTTTTGTATTTATGTTCGGTGTGGGCGGATTAATTGAAGGATTTGAAAATAGCCTTAGGGGAAAAAAGGTAGGTGATAAATTTGATTTTCATATTGCCCCTGCCGAGGGGTATGGTGAACATAATTTAGAGAACATTGTTAATATTCCTATTAGCGCGTTTCATGATGATAAAGGCAAAGTTGACCATGAGATGGTAAAAGTTGGCAAAACATTGCCTATGACAGACAACCAGGGGAATCGGATGAGTGGAACCGTACACGAGGTAACGGGAGAGCATGTTCGTATGGATTTTAATCACCCATTAGCGGGTCAGGAGCTTCATTTTGTTGGTGAAGTATTGGCAATTCGCGATGCTACTAAGGATGAAATAGCGCATGGTCATGCACATGGACCGGATGGACACCATCATCATTAACAGGAAGTTTCAAGTTTCAGGTTTCAAGTTGGTTTTGAGTAAACTCAATCTGGAGTCTGGAACAAAACAGGGAGCGAACGCTCCTTTTTTTATGACAAATCATTTTCAAATAACATCAGCATCAGATAGTGATTTATCTTTGATCATTCAAGGTATTAAGGAACTCACGCTTGATGACATTGATCTGAAGCGTGAGCAGTTTCTTGTTGCAAAAGTTGGCACAAAGGTTATAGGATTTGGAAGGATAAAAGTTTATCCGGATGCTTTGGAGCTCTGTTCATTAGGTGTTTTACCTGAATACAGGGGCAGGGGAATTGGGAAGGAACTCGTAAATGAGCTTATTAAAAAAGCGAACCGGCAAGCCATATTTGTTGTATGTATTATTCCCGATTTTTTTAGGCGTTTTGGCTTTGAAGCAACCCATATTTATCCGGATTCACTTAAGGTAAAGATCAATTACTGTACGGGCACACTTGGAGGATGTGATGACGGACAGGAATATGTGGTGATGAGAAAAAACGTTGTTTAATGGCCTGTCAATACAAATGCCCCCCAATAGAATGGTGTACTGTATTTTGTTTTTAATTGAAGCTGAGCCCTTGTGAAGGCGATCTGTTTGTTATGCATTAAGCAATAGTTTTTGTAAAAAATAGTCATTAATTCCTGCGTGGCTTCATCATTTACCTGCCAGAGACTCATGATAACTGATCGGGCTCCTGCTATCTGGAAGGCACGCTGCAAACCATAAACACCTTCGCCTACTTTCACATCTCCCAATCCTGTTTCACATGCACTTAACACAACCATATCGGTATTTTCAAGATTTAAATTCATAGTCTCATAAGCTGTAAGTACACCATTATCCGGGCTTGTATTTACTTTATTGCTGTCGTTTAATACCTGTTCGGCGCCGGCCAGCAGGAGCCCGGAACGTAACAAGGGATTTATCTTCGCCTTTGAGGCTTCAATACCAAATACTTTGTCTTCACTTGAGCTTGCTGCGTCCGGTAAAAAATATCCATGAGTTGCAAAATGAAGAACAGAGGCTTTTGCATTTTTTACATTTTCTTCAGTTGCATTTTCGGCTTCGTAAATAGTTGTTGAGTAGCCATTTGTTTTTAAAATAGTATTAATGCTTTCTACTTCGACTTTTGTTCCGGGTAATTCAGGCAATTTGCCACTGGATCCATAAGCCGGGAAGCCAAACAATGATGCTGTTTTTGTGTTGTTGTCGGCAGAATTATTTTTTATTTTATCAAGGTCTTTTGAATTGGACAGTAATATGATGGAACGTAAATCGATAAGGTATTTTCCTGTTACCGGATCCATCAGCGTATTCAGGTTTATCTGATTATATACTCCATCTGGTGAAACATAAATATTCTTTTTGTTACCAATGGCTTTATCGATCGGTTTCCAGAAATTGGTAAATGAAACTTCATCTCGCTTATTGTTTTTAATCGCTTTCCGGTATTGTTTCAGGTATATATTATTCAGGTCATCACCATTTTTAATTATCACAAGCCCCGGGATTTTGTTGTCATGGGTTGCGATAAGTGCCGCATAATAAGTGGAATCATTTTGGTGATTGTCGAATTTTTTAAACGCGACAATATCAACCAGCGCTTCATCGGAAGAAAGTTCTTTAGCTAATGTGTTCCATGTAATCTGTTTTTCCACATAACCGTCTTTGAAGGAGGCGGAGGCTGTTGAAAGTTCTTTCTCCAATGTGTTCGAAATATTTTCAATTGAATCGACATTAATTTTCTGTTCGCTGAGTTCCGTTTTAGACATATTGTATAGCTGAGCAAGATTCTCTTTATAGTCGAGCCATTGAATATATTTATTCCGAAGTGTGCTGTCGCCGCTGTTAAGAATGTTGTTGCGGACTTTGTTTGTTGCGTTTAAAAGGATGGCCTTAGTACGGAGTTGATTGTTGTACATAGCTTCTATTAGTTCAGTTTGGCCGGGTGCAGAAACGGCGAATGAATTGAAGCGTTCGAACCGTGATCTGTTCTTATTCCAGAATTTCGCTTTCTCATTTTCACTCATCGGGGCGAAATAGCGGTTAATGTAATCAATGGTACTATTCACTGCTGCTATATAAGGGGTGGTGGCTTCGTCGATTTTACCCTCAAGCCAATAGGTTATGGCAAGATTTTCAGTTGAAGATATATAGTCTGGATGGCTCTCTCCAAGTATTTCTTTTTGAATAACATTGCCTTTCTGAATAAACTGCTCTGCCTCTGTCAGGCGGTTCGTACTTCTGTAAAAGTTGCCAAGCTCACAAAGAGTTGTCGCGTATGCGGGATGTTTTTCTCCAAAGCGTTTTTGGTAAATATCGGAGGCTTCATTGAGAAGCTGTTCCACCTCTTTGTTTTTGCCCATCAAAAGGTATAGAGAAGCAAGCCCCTGTTTTAAATGGGCAAAGTCCGGGTGATTCTTTCCTAATCGTTTTTCGTAAATTGAGAGTGCATTGAGGTATAGTTGTTCAGATTCAGGATAGCGATTGCTTTCACGGTATAACAAAGCGAGGTTTATAGTGAGTTTTACATAATTACCTGACTTTTCCCTGAGTTTTTCTTTGGCAATTGCAATTACTTCTTTCATGAGTTGTTGCGCCTCTTCCATTCGGCCGATTGTTTGCAGCAACATAGCTTTGTTGTTGAGTGCGATCGCATAAGGTAAGCTGGTTTTACCTCCTGCAGTCTGGTTAACCTGTAGTGCTTTGTTAATGAGTTCTTCTGACTCATTATAACGTCCCAGTTCTTTATAAAGCACGGCTTTGTTGTTAAGAGAAGTAGCAGTGGCTGTAGTATTCTCATCAATTGATGTGCGTATTTTGAGCGCGTTATCTGTGTGTTCTTCAGCAAGATTGTAGCGACCTGTTGTTTGATACAACAATCCCAGGTTACTTATCGCGTTTGCGATTTCTGCTCCTGTTGCATCCGTTTTTTTGTAAAGATCAATTGATCTTTTAAAGGCTTGTTCCGCGGCGAAGAAATGGTTTGAAGCAAACATGTTTTCGCCGAGCATGTTGAAATTTTTTGCCCGTTCCGCTTCAGTAGATTTATCCAGCTGATAGAGGTTTCCTGCCATATCAAGCAGCATTACTTTATTTCTTTCAAATTTTTCTTTCGTCTCGAATAAACCCGCATTATCACTGAAGCAAATGGCATAATTGTAGTTCGACTCGTCGAAGTCTTCACGAATTTTATTGAATTTTGATCGGATCTTTTCCTGGACATTATCCATGGTAGCTTTTTTTAGTTTGTCATTTGCCTCTTGTTTTATTTTATTCAGGTCTATCCCGAACTGGGCTTTGCACCGAATGCTTAACAGGAGGAATGACAGTATAAAAAGAAGGGTGATGGAATTATATGGTTTTATTTTCATATACTTTCTGCATTACGGCAACATCAAGCAGCTTACCGAATTTTTTACCAACTTGTCTTAAGGTGCCTACCATTTTAAAGCCATTACGCTCATGCAGGTATACGCTATGGTCGTTTCCTTCAGTTATACGGGCGATGATAGTTTTGAGATTTGTTTGTTCGCCGATTGCAACGATCATCTCAATGAGTTGTTTGCCAATGCCCTGTTTACGGTGTTCCGGATGAATATAAACGGATATTTCGGCAGTAACATCGTATGCTTTTCGTTCCGACCATTTATTTAGGGCAGCATAGCCGATAACTTTGCCTGATCTTTCTGCTACAATTATCGGGAAGTTTTCGTCACGCTCCTTGAACCATTGTGTTCTGTTCTCAATCGTCTTTACTTCAGTATCGAATGTGGAGTTAGTGTTTAGTATAGCATCATTGTATATTTCGGTAATTGATGCGAGGTCGATTGTAGTTGCTTTACGAATGTTGAGCACGGCTGTAGATTTAGCGGCTAAGATAAGGCTTCTTC
>JAEUTS010000082.1 GCA_016787005.1 Bacteroidia bacterium | reverse complement strand
GACAGCTGTTGTGGCGCTGGGACTCGGAATTTTAATAGCGTCCACCATTCTTAGAAAGAATATTGCGAAAAAGGGCAACCTGTTACTCAAGGAGGCTGAAGTAAAGGCCGAGGCGCTTAAAAATGAAAAAATATTGCAGGCCAAGGAGAAATTTTTACAACTTAAGACCGATCATGAGAAGATCATCAGCGAGAAAAACCAGGGAATAATTGCTGCGGAGAACAGAGCTAAGCAAAAGGAATCTACTATTTCCAATAAACTTGAAGAACTTCAACGAAAGCAGAGTGAAACAGATAACATTAAGCAGAACCTCACTCAGCAACTGGAAATTTTAAACAGGAAACAATCTGAGGTGGATAAAGCGCATAAGAGGGCTGTTGAGCAACTGGAGGCGTTATCTGGCTTGTCTGCTGATGAAGCGAAAGGGCAATTGGTAGAATCACTGAAAGCAGAAGCCAAAACTGAAGCCATGTCATACGTAAAGGATATTATGGATGAGGCAAAAATGACAGCTAATAAAGAGGCCAAGAAGATCATCATCCAGACCATTCAGCGTGTTTCAACAGAGCACGCTATTGAAAACTCGGTATCCATATTCAATATTGAAAGTGACGAAATGAAAGGCCGCATCATTGGCCGTGAAGGGCGTAATATTCGTGCTCTTGAAGCCGCTACGGGTATTGAGATCATTGTTGATGATACACCGGAAGCGATTATTCTTTCCGGGTTTGATCCGGTTCGTCGCGAAATAGCCCGCCTGGCATTGCACCAGCTTGTTACAGATGGCCGTATTCACCCTGCACGTATTGAAGAAATAGTGGAGAAGGTGAAAAAGCAAATTGATGAAGAAATTATAGAGACCGGCAAACGCACCTGTATCGATCTTGGTATTCATGGACTTCATCCTGAATTGATCCGCATGGTGGGTCGTATGAAATATCGTTCATCATACGGACAAAACCTGCTGCAGCACTCTCGCGAAGTGGCCAATTTGTGTGCAATAATGGCTGCGGAGCTTGGAATTAATCCCAAAGTAGCCAAACGTGCCGGACTGTTGCACGATATAGGCAAAGTTCCTGATGATGAGCCGGAATTGCCACATGCGATTCTTGGTATGAAGCTGGCCGAAAAATATAAGGAGAAACCAGAAGTTTGTAACGCCATTGGAGCCCACCACGATGAGGTGGAGATGACCTCTTTAATTTCTCCTATTGTTCAGGTGTGTGATGCTATATCAGGAGCCCGCCCGGGCGCACGCAGGGAGGTTGTTGAGCAATACATCAAACGATTAAAAGACCTTGAATCATTGGCATTGTCATATCCTGGTGTCGAAAAATCTTATGCAATACAAGCCGGACGAGAGTTGCGTGTTATAGTTGGCAGTGAAAAAGTTACTGATAAGGACGCAGAGCTATTATCGTTTAATATTGCACAAAAAATACAGACTGAAATGACTTATCCCGGACAGGTTAAGGTTACAGTTATAAGGGAAACCCGTGCAGTGAATATTGCAAAATAGTATTGTCAATAGTCAATGGAGAATAGTCATTAGGGGAGCCCCCAATGACCACAGACCAATGACTAATGACCACTGACCAATGACAAGACATAAAATAATAATAGAGGCGAATTCAAAAAACGCCAATTATTGGAAAGATCTCTGGAACTACAGAGGTCTTTTCTACTTTTTGTCCTGGCGGGATGTTCTTGTAAGATACAAGCAAACTGTGATAGGGGTGTTATGGAGTGTATTGCGTCCGTTGATCACCATCGTTATTTTTACGGTTGTTTTTAATAAGCTTGGTGATTTTTCTGCCGATGGCGGAGTTCCTTATGCCATAATGGTTTGCGCGGGCATGCTGCCCTGGCAGTTTTTTTCGAATGCTTTTAGTGAATCAGCTAATTCATTAATCGCGAATTCTAATCTTTTAACAAAAGTTTATTTCCCCCGGTTAATTGTTCCTGCAAGTTCAGTGATAGTGAGTATTATCGATTTCTTTATATCTTTTATCATACTCATCGGACTTTTTATTTTCTATCAGTATTCACCCGGCTGGAAGATCATTTATTTGCCCGTATTCCTTCTTTTAGCCACTATTACCGCTATGGGTTCCGGATTGTTTATCTCAGCTTTGAATGTGAAATACCGTGATTTTCGTTACATAATTCCTTTCATTGTGCAGTTCGGTTTATACGTATCACCCGTAGGGTTTAGCAGCAGCATGGTTTACGGGAGTGAAAAAATACCAATGGCTGTAAAATATATTTACTCCATGAATCCAATGGTTGGAGTTATTGACGGATTTCGCTGGGCAATACTTGGAGGACAAGTGAATTTATTCATGCCCGGTTTTATTATTTCGGTTTTTGTCAGTTTATTTTTACTTTTTTACGGAATATATTATTTCCGTAAAACGGAACGTGGTTTTGCCGACATTATATAATGGAGCCAGTAATAAAAGTTGAACATCTTAGCAAGAGTTATGTATTGCGTCAGCAAAACAAAACCAGCTATACGACTTTGCGAGATACGCTGGCCGGTAAAGCACGATCTCTGTTTGCAGATCCTTCTTCGTTGATCTCCGGTACAAGTAAAGAAAATTTTCTTGCGCTTGAGGATGTCGGTTTTGAGGTAAACAAAGGTGACAGGATCGGTATAATTGGCCGTAATGGCGCGGGAAAATCAACTTTACTTAAAATATTGAGCCGCATAGTTGAGCCCACAAAAGGCAGGATCACTATTGACGGGCGTGTAGCAAGTTTACTTGAAGTCGGTACGGGTTTTCACCCGGAACTAACCGGCCGCGAAAATGTTTTTTTGAACGGATCTATTCTGGGAATGAGTAAAGCAGAGATCAAAAGTAAATTTGATGAGATCGTAGCTTTTGCTGAAATAGAAAAGTTTTTAGATACTCCTGTTAAACGGTACTCATCGGGAATGTATGTGCGGCTCGCGTTTGCAGTTGCAGCGCATCTCGAACCTGAAATATTGATAGTAGATGAAGTCTTAGCCGTTGGTGACGCGCAGTTTCAAAAGAAATGTCTGGGAAAAATGCAGGATGTGTCAGGACAAGGCCGTACAATATTGTTTGTGAGCCATAATATGGAGGTGGTACAAAAGCTCTGTACAAAGGGAATTCTATTGGAAAGAGGGCGATTAATACAGGATGGGCCGATTGATTCTGTGGTTAAAAAATACCTTGAAGTCTTTGCTGTGGGCGATTCCATGTTTAAAATTTCTTTACCCGATGATCATGAACAGCAGCAGGGTTACGCTCATCTTATACATGTTGAAGATATTAGAGGGAATCCGCTTGCCGAAATACCGATTGGTCAGCCCTGGCAAATAAGGGTATGCTTCAGGTTGAACAGAAGGGTTCCACAGTTTGTGATTGCGCTTGGTCTTACAACGCTTTTTGATATGCCTCTTCGAACCACATGGACACCACCCGGTGATCTCAGTGAAGGCGATTATGAAGTTGTCTTTAAATGCGATGACATTCTTTTTACTGCCGGCCAGTATAAGTTAATCGTTGGCTTGTCATCCGACAGAATCCCTTTTCAATATGTGGAAGGGGCGGGGTACCTGACTATTTCAGATGTAAGTACACTTCATAATGACAAACAAATTATAAATACCAATAGCGGACTTATCATTAATCAGATGAACACAATAATTACACGTAAAAGCAAATAAAATGTTTTTCCCCGACCGGATAAAAAATATAAAACCTACTGACCGTGTACTTGAAATTGGCCCGGGAGCTGATCCTCATCCACGTTCAGATGTTTTTCTTGAGATCAAACTGGATAATCCGAAAGAGTACAAGGAACAGTTTGGCCACGACAGAAAACTGAGTACGGACAAGCAGGTTGTTTTTTATGACGGGAAAATATTCCCATTTAAAGACGGCGAATTCGATTATATTATTTGTTCTCACGTACTTGAACATGTTGAAGATGTGAAAGGCTTTCTTTCCGAACTATTTCGTGTCGGAAAGGGCGGTTATATTGAATACCCTCTTGTTTACTATGAGTACCTTTATAATTTTGATGTACATCTTAACTATTTGAAGTTTGACGGCACTGTTTTAAGATACATGAAAAAATCGGCTTCGCATTTGAATGAATTTAAACCTGTCCAGAATTTTTTTTATGAATCGCTTAAAGGCGGGCATGTAGCTGTATTAAATGAACTGATCAGTCTTTTTATGGAAGGATTTGAATGGAAATGTAAGTTTATTGTTGAGGAGGTCAATGATGTTTCGAAGGTTTGCCATGTCAATTGTGAAGTGCCTAAGGCTAAAGTTGATCATTCACATACACCTTCCGCAGTTGAGTTAACGAAGCAATTGATAAGAAAAGTAATAAAAAGATAAACAAGTCTGTGCTATAAATGAATTTCCCATTTCAAAATAAAAACAAAGTAGGTCTAAGCAACGCGATCACGCGGGAGAAATGGCTTGAGAAAACATTGAAAGCATTACCTGCAGGTAAAAGGATACTGGATGCAGGAGCAGGTGAGCTGCAGTTTAAAAAATTCTGTACCCATCTGGATTATGTAAGTCAGGATTTCGGGAAATATGAATCAACTATAAGTAATGTAGGGCTTAAGCCTGAAAATTGGGATAATTCAAAGCTGGATATTGTTAGCGATATAATTAATATACCTGTTGAAAATAATTCGTTTGACATTATTATGTGTACAGAAGTATTCGAGCATCTGCCCGCTCCTATATTGGCGATAAAAGAATTTACGCGTATCCTGAAACCGGGTGGAACACTTATTATTACGGCTCCTTTTTGCAGTTTAACTCATTTTGCTCCCTATTTTTTTTACACAGGGTTCAGTAAATATTTTTATGAAAAACATCTGGTTGATCATGGTTTTCAGATAAAGGAAATGACCCCAAATGGAAATTATTTTGAATATGTAGCGCAGGAATTGCGACGGATCCCCGACGTGGCGCTAAAATATACTGATCGCAAACTTGGCTTTTTTGAAAAAAGAAGAATTAATAAATTACTTCCGCTACTTGAAAAACTGAGTAATGCTGATAGTTCATCAAGTGAATTACTGCATTTTGATTTCCAGGTTGTGGCTGTGAAAAATTAAACTGAATCAGAATGAAACTACATCTCGGCTGCGGGCAGCGTTATTTAAAAGGTTATGTAAATATCGATTATCCGCCTTCGGAGCATACTGTTATGGAAACATTGGTTGCCGACCGCTACGAAAATATTCTTGAGTTGTATTTTGAAGCGGGCAGTATTGACGAAGTGAGGCTTCACCATGTTTTTGAACATTTTTCACGTCCTCAGGCATGTGCTTTGTTGAGTAACTGGCATGTATGGTTGAAAGAAGGAGGTATTCTTGATATCGAAGTTCCCGATTTTGAGCGTACCGGCCGGGCAGCATTGAGCAGGCTAAAGAGCTCAAAAGCCCGGTTTGTAGCGTTGCGGCATCTTTTTGGTTCGCACGAAGCACATTGGGCCGTTCATTATGAAGGATATTCTTTCCGTATTTTAACTCAGCTATTAAAGAATTTCGGCTTTGCCATAAAGGAGAAAAAGAGAAATGCATGGAGAGGCACTTATAATATTGAAGTGATAGCTGCTAAACGGGGCAAGACGCTTACCCCGGTTGAACTTGAAGCGCGCGCCAGGAATTGGATGACAAATTTTATGGTAGACGATTCTTCTTCCGAAAAATTATTGCTTGAAGCCTGGATGAATAAATACCGTGAAGTGATCGGATCGTCGAAACCCAAATAAGTAATATCCGTCATGATTGTTAAAGAATATCCACTGGTCAGCATATTACTCCCGGTTTACAATGCTGAGTTGTTTATCAGTGATTCAATCCAGAGTATACTTGATCAGACGTATTCAAACTGGGAGATGATCATTGTTGATGATGGATCAACCGATCATACGCTTAAAGCTGTTGATGTTTTTAAAGACAAGAGAATACAGCTATTAAAAAAGAGCAACTCGGGAATGGCTGACAGCCTGAACAAAGCCATGGCAATGGCGAAGGGTGATTATATTGCCCGGCAGGATGCGGACGACATTTCACTTCCGGAACGATTGGAAAAACAAATCGGATTCATGTTAAAAAATAAAGGAATTGGTTTGCTTGGTACCTGGTCCGGAATAATCAATGAAAGGGGAGAGTCAACCGGTCAATTTCATAAACACCCGCTCAGTTCTCCTGAATTGAAATGTGATCTGTTCTTTGATAATCCATTTGTACACAGCTCGGTTATTTTTAAAAGAAATATAATAGATGATTGCGGGGTATATGACTCAACAGTTAATTCTCTTGTTCAGGATTTTGAATACTGGTTCAGGATTTCCCGTAAATATGATATTGCCAACATTGGCGAAGTGCTTCACCAATACAGGCAATTGAAATCAGGTATATCTTTTTCAACCACCGATTTTAATGCGGTAGTTGCAAAACAAAGTGCTGCGAATATGAAAAAAGTTTTAGGGACTACTGAGCGGCAGGATATTGATATTCTTGCTTTTGCATATCACGGAGCTGCTATAACAAATGAACAGGGTAAAAAAACTGTTAAAAGATTTAAGGGGCTGGTAGAAGAACTTGTTGAAAAAACAATTCCGGATGAAGACAAAAAGGTGAAAACCGGAATTATTAATAAGCATTTGGCTGTTTTTTGTAAGCAGCGGTATAATAAATTAATTAAGGATAATAATAATTCATTTTTTAAGAAAACATATTTCAAAATAAGCCGGGAGCTTTGGCTGATGACAAAAGCAAAACCTAAATGAGAATATTGCATACTGTAGAATCCTATCACCCATCTGTGGGAGGCATGCAGGAAGTGGTCCGGCAGTTGTCGGAACGGCTTGTGAAGATGGGTCATGAAGTTACTGTTGCGTCGGGGTTTCATCGGGAGCGTACACAAAATATGCTGAATGGTGTGAAAATCGAGCAATTTAAAATTTCAGGCAATGATGTAAATGGGATCAGGGGAGAAGTTAAAGAGATTGAGCGATATCAAAATTTTGTTTGTGATCCGGGATTCGATATAGTAACAAATTTCGCCGCACAACAGTGGGCTACTGATCTTGTCCTGCCTGTTTTAAAACTGATTAAAGCAAAAAAAGTTTTTGTGCCAACAGGTTTTTCAGGACTTTACTTTCCGCGATTCAAAAGCTATTTTGAGTTGATGAAGACACGAATGAAAGAGTATGACATGAATGTATTTCTTTCAGATAATTACCGTGATATTAATTTCGCGCGCGAAAACGGAATAACTGCAACTGCGCTTATTCCTAATGGAGCCGCTGAAGAGGAATTTTTGGGTGAAAACACTATTGATATCCGGAAGAAACTTGGGATTGGCGAAAATGATTTTCTTGTTTTACATGTCGGCTCCTATACAGGTATAAAAGGGCACAGGGAGGCCCTTGAAATATTTGTCAGGTCGAAAATGAAAAATGCTGTGCTTTTAATGATAGGGAATGATAACGAACATTTTAAAAGACATATGCGTTTTCACTACAGCTATTTTATA
>JAEUTS010000403.1 GCA_016787005.1 Bacteroidia bacterium | reverse complement strand
ACCTGTATCATGCCGCAGAAGGAGCGGTTGTTATCTTCTTTTACGTACGATGTTTTCCAGATGCGGTGGCTTTTATCAAACTCAAAAATATTGGTGTGCATATAAAAAATAACGGTATCGCCCGCCACACGTATCTGCACCTGGTATTCACCCACCTCTTTCACATCAACAATAACGCGCTTATCAATTTTATTGTATTCCTTCAGCTCCGTCGAAACTTCTTTAACTACTGTTTTAAGCAGCTTAAACGTCTCGATCGTGTTGTGAAACACGTCCTGCTTCATGCTCGATTTTTCCTTTAAGCTTTTTAATATGAGGTCTCGTGCGGAAAGGGCCATTTGAAGGAATTAGGATTTGGGAATTAGGATTAAGGATTAAAAAAATTACTGATTACTGATTACCGATCACTGATTACCGGTTACTGTTTACTAATTACCGTTTACTGATTACAAATGTAAAATTTAAAATGATGATTCAAATTTTTCCTTCTCCAATTTGGAGAAGGGTGTCCGCCTCAGGCGGACGGGATGAGGACCTAATACGCCCTCGCAAACACCACCCGTTGCTTCGATGGTTTACCCGAATAAATGCAATTTCCTTCCTCCTGCTTATTGTCCAATGGTATGCAGCGTATAGTTGCCTTTGTTTCCTCTTTTATTTTTTGTTCTGTTTCTGCGGTGCCGTCCCAGTGGGCGTAAATAAAGCCGCCTTTATTATCCAGTATTCTTTTAAAATCATCGTAGGTATCGGCCTTATGTGTGCCGGCTGTCCTTCTATCCAGTGCCTGTTTATACAGGTTTTGTTGTATATCAACCATCAGCTGTTCCACTTTCGCGATCAGCTCGGTTTGTTTTACTGTTTCCTTTGTTTTGGTGTCTCTGCGGGCCACTTCAACAGTTCCATTCTCGATATCGCGGCCGCCAATGGCAATGCGCACAGGTACACCTTTGAATTCGTACTCGGCAAATTTAAAGCCGGGGCGTAAATGATCACGATCGTCGTATTTTACAGATAAGCCTTTTGCCTCGAGGTTCTTTTTAATACCCGCAGCCACATCCGATATTTGTTTCAGTTGTTCGTCTGTTTTATAAATAGGTACAATAACCACATGCAGCGGTGCTAATTTAGGAGGCACCACCAGGCCCTGATCATCGGAATGAGCCATAATAAGAGCTCCCATTAGTCGGGTTGACACACCCCATGAGGTGGCCCAAACGTGATCGAGCTTACCATCTTTAGCCGCAAATTTTACATCAAATGCTTTCGCGAAATTCTGGCCTAAAAAATGCGAGGTTCCCGCCTGCAATGCTTTTCCATCCTGCATTAGGGCCTCAATACAATACGTTTCAATGGCTCCGGCAAAACGTTCATTAGGTGTCTTTACCCCTTTCAATACCGGCAATGCCATCCAATTTTCAACAAAATCGGCATATACATTCAGCATTTTCTCCGTTTCTACAATAGCTTCTTCAGCTGTGGCGTGAGCCGTATGCCCTTCCTGCCATAAAAACTCAGCTGTGCGTAAAAACAAACGGGTACGCATTTCCCAACGTACCACATTGGCCCACTGGTTAATAAGCAGGGGTAAATCGCGGTAGCTTTGTATCCAGCCCTTATATGTATTCCATATTATAGTCTCTGAAGTGGGACGAATAATGAGCTCTTCCTCCAGTTTAGCGTCCGGATCAACGATCACTCCATTGCCGTTTTCATCGTTTTTTAACCTGTAATGGGTTACAATGGCACATTCTTTGGCAAACCCTTCCACATGAGAGGCCTCCTTACTAAAAAAAGACTTGGGTATAAACAGTGGAAAATAAGCGTTTACATGACCCGTGTCTTTGAACATTTTATCCAGCGCTTGCTGCATTTTTTCCCAAATGGAGTACCCATAGGGTTTAATGACCATGCAGCCTCTGACAGCCGAATGCTCAGCCAAATCGGCCTTTTCAACAATGTCGTTGTACCATTTGGAATAATCTTTATCCCTGCTTGTGAATTCCTGGCTCATATTTTCAATTGTGGCATACTATTTGTAAATTTAATAGCAATTCCTGCTTTGAGGCAAAAATAGGAATTAAAAACAGAATCGAAAGATGATACATAAACAACCATATAAAAAAGGGGGCACCATGATACCCATGAAAAAATTTATCGCAGGTCTTTCTGCAGTGGCATTTGTTGTTACCATGAATGCTCAAAGTACTGATGAGGATGATGTGTATTATACACCCTCAAAAGAAAAAAAGGTTGTAACTAATAATACCAACGATACCTATCATAATCCACAGCCCGCTGCACAACCAGCAAATACCAACCAGGGCAACCGTAACAACAATACGGATTATGATTATTACAATCCTTCAAATACTAATACCACCAACGCTAACAATAATCCCACCAGCAGCGACACAACACGCAATGGCGGGAACACGTATATTACCAATAACTTTAATTACGATGATTATTATGATTACAGTTATAGTTCACGTATAAGAAGATTTCACCGTCCGATATACAGCTATGGTTATTACGACCCGTTTTACACCAACTCCTATTGGTATTCATATAATCCTTACCAGTTTGGTATGAGTATTTACAATGGTTATAGCTGGTGGGGACCAAGTTACTATTCATACGCATATTGCCCTTATAACTACTGGGGATTGAGTTTCGGACATTTAGGCTTCACTTTTGGGGGAGGCGGATTCGGATGGGGTTACAGCAGTTGGGGTTGGGGATGTAA
>JAEUTS010000004.1 GCA_016787005.1 Bacteroidia bacterium | reverse complement strand
GGCTTAGCTTATTGATATATTGAAAACTTTTGCATCTATTTATTATTTTGGAAAAGTTTACAACATATCAACAAGCCAAAAACAATAAAAATGAATTACTTTGTATTCATAATAGCAGTCCGAAAATAGGGAGGGTTACACAATGGCTATCAGTATTATCCTTATCATAGTTTCTATCCGGGCTATGAACAGTTTCCCGAATATTTATGATATAATGCAGAAGTATAAGTAAGAAGAATGAAGCCCAGCTACTTTTAAGCAATGCCTTACTCCACATTAGCAGCGATCATCCCGGCAGCAACGGTGAGATTACTCTTTTCATCCACCAGGATAAAACCGCCATTAACGCGATTTTTATCGTATTCATCAACGGCAACGGGATTAGCGGTACGGATAATTATTCGGGATATATCATTTAAGTTAACAGTTATGTCGTTTTCCACCTTTTCAAGTGTGTTCACGTTCGTCTTGTAAAGTACTTCCTTTACGATCGACTTTACACCGCTGCTATTGTGCCTGAACAGGTATTTACTTCCCACCTCCAATGGTTTTGAATCCATCCAGCAAATGTCGGCCTCAATTTCGCGGGTAACCAGGGGTTGCTGACTTACAGGAGTGATCATATCTCCCCTGCTTATATCAATATTGTCCTCCAGATGTATTGTAACTGACATAGGAGCAAAGGCTTCTTCAAGCTCTCCGTCCAACGTTTCGATCTTTTTAATTGTACTGGTAATGCCGGAAGGTTGAACAATTACTTTATCTCCCTTTTTATACACACCGCTGATTATTCTTCCTGCATATCCCCTGTAATCGTGCAGTTCTTTGGTTTGAGGCCTGATGATCCACTGAACAGTAAACCTGGGTGATTCCTGCGTCGCATCAGTAAATACCTCCACATTTTCGAGGTAATCAAGAAGGTTTTTCCCTTTATACCAGGGCATGTGTTCGGAGCCCGACACAATATTATCACCATTGATAGCACTGATCGGAATAAAAATGATCTCCTTCACTTTTAATTTTGAAGCGAAACTTTTGTACGCAGTAACAATATCACTGAATACCTGTTCCGAATATCCGACGAGGTCCATTTTATTAATACACACTACAATATTTTTAATACCCAACAATGAAGTGATGTAAGAATGGCGCTTGGTTTGTTCGATCACTCCTTTACGCGCATCAATAAGAATTATAGCAAGATCAACATTTGAAGCACCTGTAACCATATTGCGTGTATACTGAATGTGCCCGGGAGCATCAGCAATAATAAACTTCCGCTTATCTGTATTGAAGTACTTATAGGCAACATCAATGGTAATACCTTGCTCCCGCTCTGCTTTCAAACCATCAGTTAAAATAGCGAGATCAATAGTTCCGTCATCATTCTTTCTGCTGGATGCTTTAATGGCTTCCAACTGATCTTCCATTACAGCATTGCTGTCGTATAGTAAACGTCCTATGAGAGTACTCTTACCATCATCCACACTACCTGCAGTTATAAATCTTAAAATATTCATAAAACATTAACCTCCTTTTGAAAATAAATAATTGAATGACGAACAATCGAACATTTGAATAACGAATTAAGAAGTCGGTTTTCCCTTTGAAGCAGTTTCAATGCTTTTAACAAAAATGGAAATTAACTCATTGCATTCAGTTATTAGTTCTTTTACTTGTTGCTCAGATTTGTAAATTTTTGCTCTATGCATTACCCGTGTACAATTATATGATTCCCTGAGCTCCTTCAAACATACCTTCATTTTATGAAGGAAGTCATTTTTAGATTCTGCACTTTTCGCTTCACCATAATTTAAAGAGGGGGAAGTACCTGACCTCAACAATTGCCCCCCCAAATGAGCTGCCGATTTCGTATTCGGCAAACTTTCAAAGAAAAATATAATTTCAACAGCAAAATCAATTAAACGTTCCTCAAGATCATATTTTTTCTCTTTCATTTTACTTCTCTATTCGTTGTTCAAATGTTCTATTATTCAATTGTTCGAATTAAAAATACCCTCCCTTTTTACGCTCTTCCATTGCCGCTTCCGATTGTTTATCATCAATCCGGGCACCTCTTTCACTTGTTTTAGAGCTTTTAATTTCCTCAATTATTGTGTCTATATTATCAGCGGAAGACTCCACTGCAGCTGTACAGGTTATATCACCTATTGTTCTGAAACGGACAGTTTTTTCAAAAATAGTGTCTTCATGATCCATGTTCAGGTATTCAGAAGCCGCCATCAATTGTCCGTTGCGAACAATACAATCCCTTTTATGAGCAAAATAAATTTCAGGAAGTTCTATCTTTTCTTTTTTGATGTAATTCCAAACATCAAGTTCGGTCCAGTTACTTATCGGGAACACACGCACATTTTCGCCTTTGTGTATTTTTCCATTGTAAATATTCCACAATTCAGGACGTTGACGTTTCGGATCCCATTGACCAAATTCATCCCGAACAGAGAATATGCGCTCTTTTGCCCGTGC
>JAEUTS010000400.1 GCA_016787005.1 Bacteroidia bacterium | reverse complement strand
ATCCAAAACCAAAAAACAATATTTGAAAATTATTTGAAAAGGGTGTACACAACAAAACTCGCTCCATAAGCCATTACACCCATATAAAGAAATTGAATGATGGGCCACTTCCAGCTTTTGGTTTCACGCTTTACGACAGCCAGGGTGCTCATGCACTGCATTGCAAACGCAAAAAATATCATCAAAGAAAGTCCTACTGCTTTTGAGTAAAGAGGCTGCCCTGTAGTCTTATTTTTTTCAATCATCATTTTTTCACGGATAGACATTGTATTTTGAGCATCTCCCACACTATATATTGTCGCCATAGTGCCGACAAACACTTCCCGCGCGGCAAAAGACGAAATTAAAGCAATTCCGATTTTCCAATCGAAACCTAAAGGTGCAATGGCTGGCTCAATTGCCTTCCCAAGAATTCCCGCATAAGAAGCTTCGAGTTTCCGGGCTGCAACAATCGCATTATTATCGGCATCGCTGTTTCCCATTGTTTTATATGTACTTTCAATCTCAGCAAATTTGCCCGAGGGCCCATGGGATGACAACACCCAAAGAATTACTGAAATGGCAACAATTACCTTACCTGCATCAAATAAAAACACCTTTACTTTATCATAAATTGTATATGCAACATTCGACCAGCGCGGGGCGCGGTACACAGGAAGTTCCATAATAAAATAGCTTCTCTCCTTTGTCTTGATAATAAACTTCATTACCCATGCCGCAGCCAATGCCGCAATAAAACCAATAAGATACATAGACATTAAAACCAGTCCGTCTATATTAAAAAATCCAATGCTCTTCCCCGCCGGAAATATCAGGCTGATAAGTAATGTATAAACAGGCAACCTTGCCGAACAACTCATCAGCGGAGTTATTAATATTGTTACAAGTCTTTCTTTCCAGTTACTGATGGTACGGGTTCCCATAATTGCCGGAACAGCACAGGCCACACCGCTTATAAGCGGTATTACCGAACGGCCATTCAAACCGAACTTACGCATCAGTTTATCCATAATAAAACTAACGCGCGCCATATAACCTGTATCTTCCAGCAAGGCGATAAAACCAAACAACAATGCTATTTGGGGAACAAATATCACCACCCCGCTTAACCCAGAAAGCACACCATTGATAAGCAAATCAGAAAGCTCTCCTTTGGGCAAATACAAATGACCCCAATCAGAAAAACGTATAAATAATTTCTCCGCCCATTGCATCGGAAAAGCGGCTATGTAAAATATACTTTGAAAAATGAAAAACAACACGAGCAAAAATATCAGGTAACCCCATATCCGATGTGTCAGCAATATATCAAGGCGATGTGTTACTGATATTTTATTATCAGGCCTGTCTTCTTTAACAATATCATTTACAAGGGCTGAAATAACATTATACCGCTCAATGCTTTCAACGGCCGGATTTGTGTTAACAGAGGAGAATTTTATTGTTGATGGCAATATCGATTCACCTAATACCGCTTTAAGTTCGCTGATTCCTTGTTCGTTCCTTGCGCTTATTGGAACAACAGGCACACCAAGTCTTTCAGCAAGCAGACTTGCTCTGCCTGAGATACCCAAATTACCGGCAAGATCAATCATGTTTAATGCGACTACAACCGGAAGTTCCAGTTCAATTATTTGTGTAACTAAAAAGAGATTCCGTTTTAAATTTGTGGCATCCACTACAACCACAACCACATCAGGGTAATCCGGGTGATGTTTATTCTTCAGTATTTCACAGGCCACTTCTTCGTCAACAGAACGGGGCTGCAGGCTGTAGGTGCCAGGAAGATCAACAAAACTGGCTTGTATAACCTTCCCGCTTTTATTTAAAAGATTTGCATAACCAACTTTTTTGTCGACAGTAACGCCCGGAAAATTCCCTGTCTTTTGCTTAAGCCCGGTGAGCTCATTGAACAAAGTAGACTTGCCGCTGTTAGGATTACCCGCCAACGCAACCTTTAGTACAGATAATGATCTATTCACAAAGAAAAATGATTTGTCTGGGCCGCTAAGCTTCGTTACACTATGTTAAAATATGAACGACTCAGCTTTTAATTACAGGCTTAACCAAAACTGTAGATGCCTCTTTTTTCCGCAAACTTAATAAATAACCTGAAACAAAAATGGCAATGGGATCGCCCAT
>JAEUTS010000397.1 GCA_016787005.1 Bacteroidia bacterium | reverse complement strand
AACAGGCATAAAATTAATGAAATGCCCGGATTATGGCTCAATTAAATGATTGGCGGTAATAATTTGTTTTAGCTGGTCGGAAAAGCCACTTGCCAGGCCCGTAACTATCGAGAATTCTGATTTTTTAAAAGATTAGTCCTGGCGAAAAAACTCATCAGGACTTTCTCCATTTCACTTCACTACTTCAGCCTTAGGCTTGCGCCGAAGCTTTAGCGTAGGTGTATGGCCGACGAAGTCGCCTTTCGTCTGACGCAGTCGGCGAAGCTTTTACCCTCAATTTTACTTTCCAGCCACGAAATAATATCAAAATATTCGATGGCTATTTTTTCGAAAGGATCCTTTAGTACGCGCTCCAATTTTATTTTGTAATCGGCAAACAAAGCAATAAGTTCCTTCTGATCATTAACATATATAGCCTCTTTGATCAACTGAAGTATCAATGATTCAAACTTAAACGAACTCTGTCGTGTATAAAAATATTTATAAATGCTCCTCATTTTATATTCCACATGTTCGATATTCGACTTTTCATAATGTAAAATAAGGTTTGCTAACTGGGCAAAATAATAAATGTCGCTGTTTTTTTCAGCACCGGGAAGATGCAGCAGCCTGTTCAGCCATTTGATAGATTCCGAATATTTCTCGAGCCCGAAATTTGCGAGAGCGGCATGAAATAAAATAATAACCTGGTTCTTCATTTCTACTTTTCCAAAATAGATTTTCAACTCCTCCTCCATTTGAGGGATCATTGCAAGCGCCGCTTTAAAATCTCCAACATCCAAAAGGGCCGAGACCTCCACTGTTTTTAATTCAAATTTTCGGATAGCGATATCCTTGTCAACAGGTTTCACTAACTTAAGCTTTTCAATAATAATCTTCATTTTATCATATTGCCGCAGATACAGCAGACACTTAATTGCATTACCGATCGCTGAAACGTATTTCCGCTGAAAAAGGGTCTCGAAGCCCGGCCGCGATTCTATTTCAAGCATCACATTTTTTGCCTGCAAATACCCATTCTCAAAATCGCATTTCGCGAAGTAGTAGCTGCAGAGTATATTGCTCCTTATCATCCTGGACCTGGCGGACAAAGCCATACTGCTATCTTTTATAAATGGACTACTTATTATTTCTGAATAAATAAACTCCGTTTGTTCGCTCCTGATGAAGGAATACTTATAATACATTGTAGCAAAAGCTGATTCCAGAGATAAATATTTACTATAGTTTCTGTATTTTAATATTGCGTCCTCTTTCGCCGATTCTTTTCGAACGATCTCTTGTTCAGGCAGCTCTTTCCCAAGGTTCATTCTTGCCTCAATCTCAAATGCCTGAAGTAACAAAAGAAAAAATTCACCTTCTTCAGCAAGTAAAATTGCTTTCTCCAACTCAACGGCACACTCGTCAAACAATCTCTTTTGTAAAAGCAGTTGCGCGTTATTGATAAATGAATTGATCCGACCTTCTGCAGATATCCCGGAATGATAAATCCGGAGTGATCTCATCAGCTGCTCATAGAGTTTCTTTTTAGTTCCGTAAAAATCTTTCCCTTTACAAACTGATCTGAACTTCGACAAAACTCTTACTTCGTCCTCATACGCCTTCTCTCTTTCTATTATATCGAATAGTCTTATTAATTGCGTGTCCTTCTTAAATGCGGATGAATAAAGCTTAAAGTACCTTTTCTCACTTTTGCTCATTGACTTAATAAATAAAAAAAGGCTATTGAAGTTTCGTTTCATTTTATTAGTTAGAAAGTCATAAATAATTTAAAAATAATCATATTTAATAAATTAAATGTAATAAATATATATTATTTAAATATTAGAAAGTCATTAAATAAAATTAAAAATTGGCATTTACCATATTGAATCTATATCTTAGAAAAATAAAGTATTGATTAATCTTACCCTCTTTGCTCATTTATTAATCAGAAGGGGGCAACAAAATCAGTTATGTTAAACAAATATGGTTCACATATAAAACACTTCGTATTTTTTTCGGGTACCATATTCATGTTTGTCAGCTTTCGTGTTAATGGGCAGGGTGCAATAAATCCCCAAGCCGCTCCCGGAGTGTATGGAAGTACCGGAAATACTGTTAACAGAACATGTTTCACTGAAAACAAAGGGCAGATAGTTGATATGGCAGGGCAACTTCGCCCGGATGTTTTATACAAAGGAGAAATTTCCGGTGTGGATATTTATTTACGTAAAACAGGAATAAGTTATGTGCACAGCAACGTTAATAAAGTGATGCATGAAATTGAAGAACAAACAGAAGAAAAGGAACATGCAGACTTGTTAACACCTGAAAAAAAAGAGAGCAAAGACGACCTGATTAAATTCAGGTTTGAGTTAGAGCAAAAATCTTTACTGAAAATACACAGGCTGGATGTTGATTTTGTTGATGCAAATGATAATCCCAATATCTACACTTCGGCTCCAATTGGCGGATATAATAATTACTACTACGCACATTGCCCCAAAGGCATTTTAAATGTGGGTTCCTTTGGCGAAGTAACAACAAAAAATATTTACAACAATATAGATGTAAAGTACTATGGAGAGAATAATACAGGCCTCAAGTATGATATAATTGTAAACCCCGGCGGTGATGCCGAACAGATAAAATTAAACTATTCAGGGGCCGAAGAAATAAAAGTTGAGAATGGAAAACTGTTAATTAAAACAAGTTTAGGTGAACTTATTGAGTCCATGCCTAAAGTATATCAACGTGTCAATGGTGAAATTATTGATATAAAAGCAGCATATATTTTGACCGGAACAATAGTAAGCATGCGACTTGAAGAATGGAATCACTCTTTCCCTTTAGTGATCGACCCCTGGGTGTCGTATTATGGCGGAAATACATATGATGGCGGCACAGCTGTAGATACTGATCCCGCAGGCAATTTGGTTTTTTGCGGCCACACTACTTCTACTAATTTTCCGAATACCGCCGGCAGCTTTCAAACATCTTTTGCCGGACCCACTTCATTTCTGAATTCAAAAGGAGATGTTTTTATTGCTAAAATGAGTGCCGCCGGCACAGGTTTATGGGCCACCTATTATGGCGGAAATGACAATGAAACCGCCGTTAGCATCGCCACCGATGCCGCCGGAAATATTTTTGTAACAGGGCACACAGTATCAACCAATTTTCCGATTGGATTTTCTGGAGCTAATGTTGTACACCAAAGCATTTATGGAGGCGGCGGTGTTGCCAGTGAAAACTGGTTTAAAGGTGACGCGTTTGTGATCGCCTTAAACACTACGGGAACAAGACTTTGGGCAACGTATTATGGCGGTAGTTCGGATGACATGGGCGGCGGCATAGCGACTGACGGAAGCAATATTTATTTATCAGGATCGACTTACTCCGGAAATGCCATATCCAGCGGAATTGCTTTTCAGCCTGCTATAAATGGTACGGGCACAGTAAGCACTACAATGTGCGACGCATTCGCTGTAAAGTTTTCGCCTAACGGATCGGTGACCTGGGGTACATATGTAGGCGGCGCGAACAAGGATAAAGGCAGCGGTATAACATGTGATCTTGCAGGGAACATATATTTAGCAGGCGGAACAGCGTCAACAAATTTTCCCGTTTCGGGAGCATGTTACCAACCAGTCTTTGGCGGCGGCGGCGGCGATGGTTTTCTGTTCAAGTTCTCACCGGCAGGCGTGCGCATTTGGGCCACGTACTACGGTGGAAGCTATCAAACCATGTACGATCTTCCAATACCCGTCGTAACAGATGGATTAAACAATGTGATATTTGCCCATACTATTTCAGGAAACATTAATGTAACTACTAATGATGGCAGCTCATCTGCCGGTGCTTACCAGCCTCTTTATGGCGGAGGTTTGTTTGAGGGAAATATTGTTAAACTTAACCCCGGCGGAACGAGGATGTGGGCCACTTATCTTGGAGGAAGCAGTGATGAATACGC
>JAEUTS010000386.1 GCA_016787005.1 Bacteroidia bacterium | reverse complement strand
CATAGCCGACCTGCGCAAGCTGATGGGAATTGTTACACAGGAATCCATCTTATTCAATGATACCGTGTTCAACAACATCGCGTTGGGACTGGAGCATGCGAAAGAGGAAGATGTGATAGCGGCAGCAAAGGTGGCCAACGCACACGAATTTATTATGCAAATGCCGCAGGGTTACCAGACCAATATAGGCGACCGCGGCGGCAAAATGTCAGGCGGGCAACGCCAGCGGTTGAGTATAGCCCGTGCTGTTTTAAAAAATCCTCCGATACTTATTTTAGATGAAGCCACTTCTGCCCTTGATACCGAATCGGAGCGCCTGGTACAGGATGCCCTGAATAAATTAATGAAGAACCGTACTTCGGTGGTTATCGCACACCGTCTTTCAACTATTCAGCATGCGGATGAGATTATTGTACTTCAAAAAGGTGAACTGGTTGAACGGGGCAACCACACACAGCTTCTGCAGCAGAATGGGGTTTATAAACGATTGTATGATTTGCAGGCGTTTGTATGAAGCAGAAATGGCTCTTTTTCAGATTTTCTCCAGATACTTCTCCAAAAAAGTTTTAAGCGAACACACCCTGACATTTTCTTTGAGAAAATAATCGTCACTGTCCTTTGTAATTATAAAATTACTTTTCGCTTTCAAATCATTAATTGAAATCGTATTGCCCCGCGATAACGTGGGTGTCGATGTATGCTTAATTTCGGCTGTTGCAACTACGGTATTCGCCTTAACAAATACAAGGTCTATTTCGCTTCCATCACTTGTACGATAAAAAAATAATTTTAAATCATCAGCCAAAAGCTGATGTACCTGTTCAATAACATATCCTTCCCATGAATTACCTATTAGTATGTTATTATAGAGATCATCATACGAATAAATTGCATTTTGATGATGCAGCAAACCGCTATCGCGAATATAGAGCTTAGGAGTTTTCACCAATCGCTTTTTTGCATTCATACTGTAGGGCCGTAACCGCCGGATAAGAAAGGCGTGCTCCAAAAAATCGACATACGTTTTTACACTTGCAACTGAAATTTCAAGGGACCTGGCCAAATTTGAATAATTCAATTCCTGGCCATGTAAATGTGACAGCATAGCCCACAAACGCTGTGTTAGTATGGGTGATGCCGGCATTCCCAACATAGGAAGATCCCTTTCAATATAAGTTTTAACGAAATTACTGACCCACTTTTGCCACAAACTCGCTGTAGGAGCAAGAAGAGCATCAGGAAAGCCTCCCCTTAACCACAACAAATCTGAATTCGTCCGGTTTTTAATTTCTGTTATGTTCAAAGGAGTTAATTCAATATACCCAATCCGTCCCGCCAGTGATTCAGAACTATCACGAATTAAATCAGGAGAAGCGGAACCCAATAACAAAAATCTGGCCGGCATCCTGTTCTTATCAATCAATGCGCGTAACAATGGGAACAACTCCGGCATACGTTGTACCTCGTCAATAATTACACATTTGTCCCTATGTTGTTCCAAAAACAATTGAGCATCCATAAGTTTGCTGAAATCCGAACTCAACTCCAAATCAAGGTAGATAGATGGCTTTTTAGTTTTTTTGATGAGCATTTTTGCCAGTGTTGTTTTACCCACCTGCCTTGGCCCGACAATAGCCACTGCGGGAAAGTAACCCATAAGTTCCACTAACTGTTTTTCCGCCTTTCGCTTTAACATGGCACAAATATAATAAAATAATCCCGCATATTTATAATTTATTTTAAAATTTACGGTATTAATTTATGCGCATTATGCGCAAACTATAAAAGAACAGAGCGCATTTTTTAATGAATTAATGAAGGGCGCACATCTGTTGTATTGCCCACCGACTTTCAACAATTCAACCTATGGATGAAATGAGCATTCTTTACATACACATTGAGCAATAAACATTTTGCGAGTTCGACTTGTCCACAAGCCCCATTTAACCATGTTCAAGTCAAATTCTTGTACTTCAAAAAGGTGAGCTGGTGGAAAGGGGCAACCACACACAGTTTTTGCAGCAAAATGGGGTATATAAAACGATTGTATGATTTGCAGGCATTTGTATAAGCCATGCATCATTCATTGCTATAAATCTGACTTTGAATTTTCCATAAAAATCATTAACTTTACTAACTATAAAATCTAAACCTATGTATAAAAAATTACTCTCAACTTTTATTATAGCTACGGCAAGTGCAACCATTGGTTTTGCACAACAACCAACTAATGCCGGGTTTGAATCTACCTGGGTAGCTCAAACCGGATACTCTGAACCCCCAGGATGGGGAACACCAAATTTATTAAGCAGTAGTGCTACCATTTTTGGTGCCAATGCCGTATCCGTAAGTCAAGCGACATCGCCGAACGTGAATAGTGGTACTTATGCAGTAAAAATATCCACGATCAAATACACTCCCGGATTCGTTGATATAAGCACATATCTGCCAAATGATACTTTTGGATTTGTTTTTTCAGGTAAAATAATGCCTTCATCACCTTATTTATTCCCTGGTTACCCTCAAACTACCCGTTATGCCCAACTTGATTTTTACGCTAAATACACACCGGTAGGAAGCGATCAGGGAACATGTACTGTGTTTTTCCAGAAGAGGAACGGAACTAAGGTTGACACCATTGCTTATGGTGCAACACTTATTGCAAGCAATACATCTTTTGCCAAACTTTCCGTACCTCTCACCTATAAATCGGGTTTAGCTCCGGATACGGCAACTATCATTTTCAATTCCAGTTATAAAAAACCACAGATCAATAGTACCCTTTGGGTTGATGACCTTTCTTTTTCGGGTTTGGTGGCAGGAATAAATGAGCGCAATATGCTTATTAACGCTATTAAAGTGTTTCCGAACCCAGCAACTGACAATATTACTTTTGCCGCTTCAGGGGCAAACGAAAGCCTTTCAATGGTTGAAATTTTTGACGCCACAGGCCGCAGAATTGACGCAATGGCTATTCAAAATAACCGCCATGAATTGAATGTAACTAAATATGCCGAAGGCTTATATATGTACAATGCCTATAATGATAAGAAAGAATTGATCGGCATTGGTAAATTTAATGTGACCAAATAATAATTCTTGATCACACTTTAAAAACCCCTTCCCAGCAATTGGGGAGGGGTTTTTGTTTGCTTCTATTCAGAATGAAAAAGCTTGTCAACATATTATTTATCTCCTGCATTGTCATCGCGTGCAACCCAAAAACTGAACAAGTTCCCAAAACCGAACCCGTAAAAAAAACGGAGAACATTAATGAACATGTTTCAAAGCTGCTGAAAAAATACCTGGAGAACATTGACTCGTCTTCGGCACTAATTCTTTCACCCGACACACTCGCTGCACCATTGCAGCTGGCAAAGCTTTACGCTGCCTTTGGATCGAACTCCATCTGGACATCAAACGGAATCCTGAATCAGAATGGTGATACATTATTTAGCATACTCCGCCAAACTTTTATGTACGGCCTTATCCCTGAAGATTATTACACAAACCAGATCGATTCACTGCTAAAAACTGCAACTGATAAGCAGGGTACAATTGATGCAGTTAATATCACGAATGCTGAACTGCTTTTATCTGACGGATTATTTAAACTGGCGGTTCACCTGAACAAAGGGCGCCTGCATCCTGACAGTCTCTGGAGAGAATGGAAAATAAAACAGACAGACACAGCGATCGTTTCCACGTTCACAAATGCTATTCGTGATAACACATTACATGCCGCCATTGATTCACTTGAACCAAAGCACAATCAATACAAAAAATTAAAACTAGCCCTGAATAACTTTCGAAAAGAGTTCGAGAACAGTAATTGGGACAGCCTGCCTCCTATCCAAAACGATACAATCAAATTTTACAACCTACTTAAACAAAGATTAATTGCAAGTCACCAATACGATTCCACATTAAAGATAAGCGATGAAAAAAAACTGATCAGGGCGTTAAAAAAATTTCAATTACAGCATGCGCTTAACGATGACGGCCGCATCGGTAAATATACTTATGCCGCACTTAACGTATCAAAAGAAAACAAAATCAGACAGATCGAGGTGAACATGGAACGCTGGCGCTGGGAAAATATGCCAGGCAAGCGTTACCTGTGGATAAACATTCCTTCATACATGCTGAAACTGATTAACGCCGACACCCTTCATACCGAAGTAAAAGTAATCACCGGCAGCCCTAAGCACCCTACTCCGCTTTTAAAAAGCAGCATTACCTGGTTTATCATTTACCCCTACTGGAGTGTGCCTTACAAAATTGCCTCCGAAGAAATTTTACCCCGCATAAAGTGGGACACGGCTTACCTGCGTAAAAATAATTTCGATGTGCTGGATTGGAACTACCGGGTGGTAGATCCCCGGTATATAAAATGGAGGAAATACAATAAAACCAATCTGCCCTACAAATTCAGACAGCGCGAAGGAGAAGACAATTCACTGGGGGTAATTAAATTCATGTTCAAAAACAGGTTCGGGGTATACTTGCATGACACAAACTCCAAACGATTGTTCAATAAAGAGATCAGGGCCTTAAGTCATGGCTGCGTGCGCATGCAAAACCCGTGGGTACTGGCTGAATATCTTATTGAAGACGATAAACGCTACACAACCGATTCGTTATTTAACTACTATGAAAAAGAACAGAAAAAAACAATTGCCATTAAAAAACCTTTGCCTATTAATATTAAATATTTTACCTGTGAAGTGGATACAAATAACAGCCTGTTTTTTTATACAGATATTTACGAAAAGGACAAAAAAATGTTCAAAACCCTTTATAAATAATAATTGCCATTCCACCTGTTTAAACTCGCTTTTTTGCCTAAAAAATTTATCTTTGCTACCTCTCATTTCAGAATAGCATCAGGATGGAAAATTTTGTAGTATCGGCCCGTAAATACAGACCCGCAACCTTTAATACAGTGGTGGGTCAGGCCTCTATTACAAACACCCTTAAAAATGCGATTAAAAATCATCACCTGGCGCAAGCCTTTCTATTCTGCGGTCCGCGTGGGGTTGGAAAAACCACCTGCGCACGTATTCTGGCTAAAACCATTAATTGCCAAAGCCTTACTGAGAATACTGAAGCCTGTGACAAATGTGAATCATGTAAATCATTCAATAGCGGGCAATCATTAAATGTTTATGAACTGGATGCGGCTTCCAATAACTCGGTTGACGATATCCGTAACCTTGTTGACCAGGTTCGTTTCGCACCGCAATTAGGAAACTACAAAGTGTATATTATTGATGAGGTGCACATGCTGTCGCAAGCCGCCTTTAACGCCTTTCTTAAAACACTTGAAGAACCGCCAAAACATGCTATTTTTATACTGGCCACAACCGAAAAGCATAAAATAATCCCGACCATACTTTCGCGCTGCCAGATTTTTGATTTTAATCGTATACAGGTTGAAGATATTGCCAACCACCTGGCATTTATCGCCAAAAGCGAAAACATAACCGCAGACGCGGACGCGCTTCACATAATAGCTCAAAAGGCAGATGGAGCATTGCGCGACGCGTGTTCCATATTCGACCAGATCGTAAGCTTTGCGGGAAACAACCTCACATACAAAGCTGTTATCGACAATCTTAATATTCTTGATTATGATTATTATTTTAAAGTCACAGATGCGCTGATAACTGAAAATATACCGGCGGCATTACTACTCTTCAATGAAATTTTAAACAATGGTTTTGACGGGCACAACTTCATAACAGGACTTGGTGAACACCTGCGTAACCTGCTGGTGTGTAAAGATTCATCGACCTTACAGTTATTGGAGGTAAGCGCTAACATAAAAGACAAATATAAAGAACAAAGCGGCAAGTGCCCGCAGCTATTCCTCCTGAAAGGCCTTAACATAATTAACCGCTGCGATACGCAATATAAATCCAGCAAAAATCACCGGCTGCAGGTCGAACTTGCCCTTATGCAACTGTGTTCTATCAATACCCCTGATACTGAAAAAAAAAATGACGGTATCAAGGTAAATGATAACAGTAAGGGCGGCAGCAGTCAAAAAGTTGCTGTTGCAGCAGATAAAACTCCTGTTTCAACTTCTTCCCCGGCAACAAACAAGCCAGCTATTGAAACTAACAATAACAGAGCCACTTCGACTGCTACGGCTACTGTTACTGCCGCTATTTCAACCTCACCTAAAAAACCTGCATTAAAAACCTCCTCTCCTTCCATCAACCAGTTTATCAATCAAACAAAAACCGAGACAAAAAAGGCAACCGCTGAAGCAAATGAGGCCGCTCCTGATTATGAAAGGCCGGCTACAGCCTTCTCCCAGGAGATCCTGGAGAATACCTGGAACTTATATGCGAAAGAGATTCAACAAAAAGGGAAAATCAATTTATACAGTACACTTTCTTTTCGCAAACCGTTGCTGAAAGAAAACTTCACCATTGAATTTACCATTGAGAACAAAGTGCAGCAGGAAGTGCTTGAACAGGAAAGATTGGACCTGTTAAGCTTTTTACGGAAACAACTGAACAACTATAGCATTAACCTTAAAACGATGATAAACACTGTTGAAAGTGAACGCAAACCTTATACAACAGGAGATAAATTTAAACGTATGGCCGAAAAAAATCCGGCTATAAATAAATTAAAACAAGTGTTCGATCTTGATATTGACGGCTGACAAATCACATTTGCAATGATACATTTCATAAAAATAATATATGCATAAACATTTCGCCCTGGCTTTATCTGCTCAATCCAATACAAAATATTTTCAGCTCAATTTCAAGAACAACCTGCCTTATATTTTCATTGTTTTGGCATTTGTTTCATTCTCTTGTAATCCAACGAAGAAATCCAAGACTGCATACGAAGTTGTAGAAAACGATCCTCTTAAAGCACGTATCTATACACTTGACAATGGTCTTAAAGTATATATGACCGTTTATAAGAATGCTCCCCGCATTCAAACCTGTATTGCAGTTAAAGCCGGCAGCAAAAACGACCCGGCGGACGCTACAGGACTTGCGCATTACCTGGAACACATGCTGTTTAAGGGAACAGACAAATTCGGATCGAAAGATTTCACAAAAGAAGAATCCGAAATAAAAAAAATTGAAGCCCTGTATGATGAGTACAGACTGCAAAAAGATGACGCATTGCGAAAAGCCATGTATCATAAAATAGACAGTATCTCGGGTGTCGCTTCAAAATATGCTATCGCGAATGAATTTGATAAAATGATGGCTTCGATCGGCGCGGTGGGCTCCAACGCGTATACTTCGCACGAACAAACTGTTTACATAGAAGATATCCCATCTAACCAGCTTGAAAAATGGGCCACTATTGAGGCGGAGCGTTACAGGAAGCCTGTCATGCGTTTGTTTCATACAGAACTGGAGGCCGTTTACGAGGAGAAAAACCGCGGATTAGATAACGACAACTCAAAAATATGGGAAGCATTGCTTGCCGGACTATTCCAAAAACACACTTACGGCACCCAAACCACCATCGGGACTATTGAGCACCTTAAAAACCCATCTATTACCAAAATCAATGAGTATTTCAACACCTACTATGTTCCTAACAATATGGCCATTTGCCTTTCAGGCGATTTTGATCCCGACTCGGCTATAAAAGTGATCGAACAAAAATTCTCAGGCTTTCAAAGCAAGCCTGTACCTGTTTTTATACCCGCCAAAGAAGAGCCAATTTCAAAACCAATAACAAAAGAAGTTGTTGGTCCGAACGCGGAAGAAGTTAGCTTCGCTTTTCGTTTCGAAGGTGCAGGATCGAATGATGCGAATATGATCACACTTATCAGCAAAATACTTGCAAACGGCAAAGCTGGCCTTATTGATCTTAACCTTGTTCAAAAGCAGGAAGTTCTGGGTGCTTATGCATTTCCCCTCATTCTGAAAGATTATTCAGCTTTGATCTTTGACGCGCAGCCTAAAAAAGAACAATCTCTTGAACAGGTAAGAGATCTTTTGCTTCAGCAGGTCGAAAAAATAAAACAAGGTAATTTTCCCGATTGGCTGCTTCCTGCCATCATCAATAACATGAAACTGGAGGAAATAAAAGCTTACGAAGATAACTCGAGGCGCACCGATGCCTTTGTAAAAGCGTTTACCACAGGTATCAAATGGCGCAATTATGTTGAAAACACATACAAATTATCGCAGATAACCAAGCAAGAGATCATTGACTTTGCGAAGGCAAACTTCAAAGACAATTATGTGATCGTTTACAAACGAACAGGTGAAGATAAAAATGTACAAAAGGTAGAAAAACCTGCAATCACTCCTGTTGAAGTAAACCGCAACGATCAGTCTGAGTTCGTTAAAAAGATCATCAACGCCCCTTCCCCGGCTATTGAACCCGTTTTCATTGATTACAGCAAAGACATTAAAAATTTCAATGTGAAAAATAATATTCCAGTACTTTATAATGAGAACAGTGAAAATAAAACCTTCGATATGCATTATGTGGTTGACATGGGCACTAACCAGGATAAAAAATTGAAGATTGCCACTGACTACCTGAATTACCTTGGTACATCAAAATATTCGCCTGAACAGGTGCAACAGGAGTTTTACAAACTCGCATGTTCGTATAATGTGTTCAGCTCGGAAGACGAAACACGCGTTAGCCTGAGCGGACTGTCGGAAAATTTCGAGAAAGCCCTAGCACTTTTTGAAGAACTTTTAAGCGATGCTCAGCCAAATAAGGAAGCATTGGTTAATCTGGTTTCTGATGTTCTTAAAAAACGTCAGGATGATATGCTTGACAAGAATACTATCCTGTTTGACGGAATGGTTTACTATGGTATGTACGGCCAAACATCTCCATTCACCAACATATTAACGGAAACTGAATTAAAAACCCTTCAGCCGGAAGAACTTATCAGCATAATAAAAAATTTAAACGCCTACGAACACCATATCTTATATTACGGAACACTTAAAGGAGAAGAGCTCACATCAACAATTAATAAATATCATAAAGTCCCGGCGAAGTTAAATTCCGTTCCTCCTAATAACCCTTTCCCCTTTAAAACCACAGACAACAATGTATATGTTGTTAATTATGACATGAAACAGGCGGAGATCATTATGATATCGAAAAGCGAATTGTACAACAAGGATATTGTTCCGGGCTCAGTATTGTTCAACGAATATTTTGGCGGAGGAATGTCATCCGTCGTTTTCCAGGAATTGCGTGAGTCAAAAGCCCTTGCATATAGTGTTTTTGCCAACTTCCGCACCGCGAAACGAAAAGACAAGAACAACTATATTCTTTCTTACATCGGTACTCAAAGCGATAAGTTGCCGGAGGCCATGGCCGGAATGACCGGGCTGCTGAACAATATGCCCGAATCGGAAAACACATTTAAGTCGGCGAAAGAATCCGTTTTACAGGGATTGCGCACAGAACGTATTACACGGTCGGACATTTTACTTAACTATGAAAAGAACAGGAAATTAGGCGTAGATTATGATATCCGTAAAGATATTTACGCGAAGGTTCCCGCAATGACAATGGAAGACATTAAAAAGTTTCAGCAGCAATATGTAAAAGACAAAAGCTACAACATTCTGGTTTTAGGTAAAAAAGAAAATCTCGACTTCAAAACACTTGAAAAATATGGCAAAATACATTTTTTACAACTGAAAGATATTTTCGGGTATGATAAAACGCCTTCGGCTGAAAAGGTTTTGAATTAGTCTATAGCCTGGCCCCTTCAACTCCGCTCAGGGTGCCGCATAAATCAATACGAACGGAGTCGAACACTATAAAGAAGAAATAACTATATTTAAATTAAATACTTAAACAATATGCAAAAGATCAAAGTAGCAAATCCCGTTGTGGAACTTGATGGGGATGAAATGACCCGTGTAATCTGGAAATACATTAAGGACAAACTGATCCTCCCTTACCTGGATCTCGACATTAAGTATTACGACCTCGGTGTTGAGTATCGTGATAAAACGGATGATAAAGTAACCGTTGAATCAGCCGAAGCTATTAAAAAATACAATGTCGGTATCAAATGCGCCACCATTACACCCGATGAGGCTCGTGTGAAAGAGTTTAACCTGAAACAGATGTGGAAATCGCCAAATGGCACCATCCGTAATATTCTGGATGGTACAGTTTTCCGTGAACCCATTGTAATGAAAAATGTTCCAAGATTGGTTCCCAATTGGACTGCCCCAATTTGCATTGGCCGTCATGCTTTTGGTGATCAGTACCGTGCTACTGATTTTTTAACTAAAGGGAAGGGTAAACTAACAATTACCTTCACTCCCGAAAACGGATCCGCACCTCAGAGTTTTGAAGTGTTTAATTACAAAGGCGATGGTGTTGCGCTGGCTATGTATAATACGGATGAATCGATCCGTGGCTTTGCATACTCCTGCTTCAACCAGGGTTTATTAAAAAAATGGCCATTGTTTTTGTCTACCAAAAACACTATTCTTAAAAAATACGATGGACGCTTTAAAGATATTTTCCAGGAGATCTACGACAAGGAATTTAAAGCAAAATACGAAGCTGCGGGTATTTATTACGAACACCGCCTGATCGACGATATGGTTGCATCAGCATTGAAAATGAACGGCAACTTTATCTGGGCCTGCAAAAATTATGATGGTGATGTACAAAGCGACACCGTTGCACAGGGCTTTGGTTCATTAGGACTTATGACATCTGTACTTGTTACACCTGACGGAAAAACTATGGAAGCGGAAGCCGCACATGGCACAGTAACACGCCATTTCAGAGAACATCAAAAAGGCAAGCCAACTTCAACCAATCCCATAGCTTCTATCTTCGCGTGGACACGCGGCCTTGCTTTCAGGGGATTGCTTGATAAAAACCAGCAATTAGTTGATTTCTGCACCACACTTGAAAAAGTTTGTGTTGAAACCGTTGAATCGGGCAAAATGACAAAGGATCTTGCCGTTTGTATTCATGGCAACAAAGTAAATCATGGTGAACATTATTTGTACACCGATGAGTTTCTTTCGGCTATTGATACTAATTTGAAAGCGAAGCTTAAGTAAAACGGAGTCTTCGGCTCCACTCAGACTCCCCTAACGCGACCGGGGACACTGAGCGGAGTCGAAGCGACCGTGCGTAAGATAAGCAACCCGCAAAAGCCAGATATCTCACCCGCAAAAAGCGGGATCGACATGACACAGTTCTTGGGGAGTCCCTGGATTTTTGTAAATTGGCTTAACCAAATTCAATAAAATGGCTAAGTACATTTATACTTTCTCAACTATTGCATTTCTCTTCATTTGCAACTCCGGTTTCGCTCAAAGCAAACTTCAACCCCTGCTGGATCAGCTCACTTATTCAGCACAAAGTACTCCCGGGAACGGAGCTTTACGGGCTGCTCCAAAACCATCCTCTTATAGCCCGCATATTGCTCAATTATTCAAGCTGACAGAAAAATACAGAACCACACCCGCCTCCATACAAAACAATTCATACAATGTAAACAGGTTGGCGGATACTTTATGGGTCGGCAAACCGATAACCACCAATGACACATTGAATATTACCGGAGCTTATTCAACGAATGGCTTCCCTATCGTTGTTATTGGCAACGGCGTTCTGAATATTCACAAAGCAAACATGACAAACATTGGCGATATTATTGTCTTTGGAGGATTCGGGAACCCGAAAGTTAATATTGATTCTTCCACAATTGATTTTCCGCAAACGTATTTTTACGAGCGATCCATTATCATGGTTGGAAGCGCGTATATGAATATTAAAAACACAACTCTTGATTACAGCAATCTCTCGCACAATGTCGTTGTGACCGATTCGGCCCAACTATTCATGTCGAAAATAACAATGAAAGGCTGGATCACAGCAGGCATAAGCCGAAAGGGGGCTATTACAATTAATGGCATTAACCAGGCAGGCGAATACATCATTTACGACCGCTGCAAGCTCGATCTTAAAAATTCAAGCGAAGTATTGTTATGGCACCAGTTCCCTGATACGGCGGTCATCAACTGGTCGTTCGGAAAAAGTGACACCGCTTACAATTACCGGTTCAACAAAACAAAAACAGGTGTAAAAGGTGTTGAGTACGACGTAAAAGCTGACTCCTGCTATAAAGTGATGTGGGCCATGATGCCCGCCAGCTCTTCAAATGTGACTGTAAGCAATTCCAAGATACGGGCAATTGGCTTGTGGTTCGATCATCAAAACGATTCCATACAGGTAACAGGCATATTTGACAGTACCAATTATGTATCAAACACAATTCCGTTGAGCGACCGGGTTTTAAAACTGAATAACTGCTATGTACAAACATGGAGCCTTTATACATTTTATAAATCAAAAATAAATGTAAGCAACTGCAAAGTCGGCGAAATAGGCTCCCAGCAAACATCAAGGGTATACGGAAATAATTACCTGGTAGATGGAACGGGAGGCTATCACTGGACAACCGACTCCGCTGTGGCATTTGCGAATAACATTACCGTATATACTTACGTGAGAAGTGAAAAGACCAGTCTTTTCATACTTGGTTATTCATTGGTTGTAAACGCGGAGGCCATTGGAAAATCAATATTATTTGTTGTTCAAACAGCATTGATGACAGACCCTGTTGCAAGAGAAGGAGCGGTTGCATGGTACAATACTATTGATCAACCCGCTCCTGTATACGCAAATTCAACGGCTAATATTACCGGCTCGGCATGGATAGACAGGGGCCCGACAAGTGTATTAATGGATTTTAAGAGCTGGCGATTGTACTACCAGAAACAGGGCGATGTTACCTGGAAAGCAATTACACCCGACAAAACAACCGAAGTGCGCCACAACCTGCTCGGAACATGGAACACCACCGGACTTACTCCCGGAACATACATCCTGCGCATGAACCTTAGAAGCACCTGGGGCGACAGCATTGATGCCTTCCTTGGTGTTAATGTATTACCGGCCCTTACCGGAACGCATGAATTGAATAGTTTATCCGGCCTACACGTTTACCCCAACCCCGCGACAGAAAATGTGAACATTAGTTTCGCCTCAACAAGTAACCAAAAAATAAAAATTATTTTAACCGACTTGCTTGGCAAAGAAGAATATGTTAATGAAAGTTATAATTG
>JAEUTS010000381.1 GCA_016787005.1 Bacteroidia bacterium | reverse complement strand
AATCCTCATTTTTTTGTTAAAATTTCAACCCAATAATGATATAAACGGCAAAAATGTGGGGCAAAGGTACGATTAATAAGGCATAAAAATCGGTTTGTTAATAGATTTTAATAACAGGATTAGGCTAATATATGTGAATAAAATCCAGTACTCATAACGTATCTGAACCATAAATCTTGTCGACAAGATCTTTATTCGCAGTTAAGATAACTTTACGTTTTAAGCTCATTTTAGGTGTAAGTTCACCTTTATCTATACTCCATTCATGCGGCAGCAATTCAAACCGTTTAATGGTTTCGTATTGCGCGAGTGTTTTGTTCATTTTCTCAACCTCATCACGGATCCATCCTTTAATAACATCGTTTTTTACCATTTCTTCATTAGTAGTATACTTAATGTTTTGTTTAGTGCAATAGTCTTTTAAGTAGGCGAATGCAGGAACTAAAAGAGCTGAAGCGAATTTTTGATTTTCACCGATTACCATGGCTTGCTCAATAAACGGCGATTCACGTAATTTATTCTCAATCATTCCGGGGGTAATGTATTTTCCGCCCGATGTTTTGAAAATTTCTTTTTTGCGATCGGTGATCTTTAAATATTTTCCATCCTCAAACATGCCAATATCCCCTGTATGAAACCAGCCATCAATGATCACCTCAGCGGTAGCGGCAGGATTTTTATAATAACCCAGCATAATATTCGGGCCTTTAACCAATATTTCTCCATCTTCAGCAATCTTTACCTGCACGTTATCTATTACCGGGCCAACAGTACCAAAGCGGTTGCAGCCCTTATCGAGGTAATTAACGGCTACAACAGGAGATGTTTCTGTAAGACCATAACCCTGCAAAACCGGAATATTGGCTGCCCAGAAAACCCGTGCCAATCTGTCCTGCAAGGCGGCCCCTCCAGAAATTGTTGTGATGAGTTCTCCGCCAAGTGCTTCCTTCCATTTGCTAAAAATCAGTTTGCGGGCAAGCTTAAGCTGGGTTTCATACCACCATCCGTTTTTGCCATCCATCTCAAAACGTAACCCAAGGTCAAGCGCCCAGAAAAATAATTTTTTCTTTATACCGGTAAGTTCTGTTCCTTTCGCCACTATCCGGTCGTACACTTTTTCAAGCAGGCGTGGTACAGTCGTGAAAATATGGGGCTTTACTTCCTGCAGGTTCGCTGAAATCGTATCAAGGCTCTCTGCATAATATATAGAAGTACCGCAGGCAAAATAATTATAGGTAAGCATGCGTTCATATACGTGGTTGAGGGGCAAAAAGCTTAACGCTTTATGGCGGTGGTCGACCGGCATAAGGCGTTTAACAGCCTTCAGCTGACTAACAATATTGTCGTGCGAAAGCATTACTCCTTTTGGGTTACCTGTTGTGCCGGATGTATAGAGTATTGTTGCGAGGTCATTAGGCTTGATTGAGGACTTAATAGCCTGGAGCTTTGATGCATCCGCATTTTTTTTGCCAAGCTCTAACAATTCACTCCAATGTTCACCACCTTCAAATTTGTTAAAACAGTAAATACTTTTTACAAAGTTTAGTTTTGAAGAACAGCGTTTGACTTTATCAAAAAGATCTTTACTTGAAACAAAAAAGTATTTTATTTCTGCATCCTTAATAATAAATTCAAGATCGTTATCGCTGATTGTAGGATAAATAGGAATATTACTGGTACCTATCATCAGGCAGGCCATGTCGGCAAAGTTCCATTCTGGTCGGTTGTTGGCTATGATACCTATTTTATCATCGCGCTGCACGCCCTTTGCAAGTAAGCCATAGGCAAGATTAGTTGAAATATTGACATAATCCTGCGTACTGTAAGTTATCCATTTGCCATCTTCTTTGGCCGCAAGTACATCGTTCTTGGGAAATTTTTCCAGACAATAGGGGAGGAGGTCAAAGAGGCGGGTGTAGGACATGGGTTATAGATTAATTAAACAAAATCAGCATCGCTAATTTACTGTTTTTATGATGCTGCCCCAGGGTTTTTATGAAAATCTTTAAAACTAAACACTCTCAATCACCACCGCGCTCGCGCCGCCTCCACCGTTGCAAATACCTGCAGCACCGTATTTCGCATTGTTCTGTTTAAGCACGTGTATCAATGTAACAATGATACGTGCGCCTGAACAGCCTAATGGATGACCCAATGAAACGGCGCCGCCATTCACATTCACTTTACTTGCATCCAATTTCATTTCCTTGTTGTTCGCAATCGACACCACCGAGAACGCTTCGTTGATCTCAAAGAAATTAATGTCACTCATTTTTAAACCTGCTTTGGCAACAGCTTTTGGTATGGCTTTGGAAGGAGTAGTGGTGAACCATTCAGGAGCCTGCTCGGCATCGGCATAGCCTTTAATAATGGCCAATGGTTTTAATCCAAGCTGATCCGCTTTTTCTTTGCTCATCAATACAACGGCGGCAGCACCATCGTTCATGGTTGATGCGTTTGCCGCCGTGACTGTTCCGTCTTTAGTAAAAGCAGGGCGAAGTTCAGGCACCTTGGCAAAATTTACATTTTTATATTCTTCGTCTTCTTTAACCAGTATTGGGTCGCCTTTGCGCTGAGGTACTTCAACGGGTACAATTTCTTCGTTAAATTTTCCCGCGGCCCATGCGGCTTGCGAACGTTTGTATGATTCAATGGCATAGACATCCTGTTCTTCGCGGCTTATTTTACATTCTTTGGCGCATAACTCGGCTGCATTACCCATGGGGTAATTGTGGTAAACATCGGTCAGGCCGTCTTTTGCCAACCCATCAATAAGTGTTGTATTACCATATTTATTTCCCCAGCGTAAAGTTTCCGCATAAAAAGGTACCTGGCTCATGCTTTCCATTCCTCCTGCAACAATCACATCTGCATCGCCCAACATAATGCTTTGTGCGCCTTGCATGATGGCTTTCATGCCTGAAGCGCATACTTTATTTATAGTGGTACAAATTACATTGTCAGGTAAGCCCGCGAATTTTGCAGCCTGACGTGCAGGAGCCTGTCCGAGGTTAGCTTGTATAACGCTGCCCATAAGCACTTCATTCACCTCTTTCGGGTCGAGTTTTATTTTGGCTAATGCGCCTTTAATAGCAGTGGCGCCCAATTTTGTGGCAGAAACGGATGACAGTACACCACCGAAACTTCCCAGGGGTGTTCTTACGGCAGATACGATATAGACAGCTTTCATATTTAATTAGGATTAAAATTTAGTGTTCAAATTTACTCATAATATTTCATGTTCAAAGTCGGAAAAGTTCCGGGTTCAAAGTTCAACGTTCAATGTTAGATCAATGGGTTGAACCCGGAACCTTGAACTTTGAACCCGGAACCTAAAAATTTATCCGTAATTTTATGCTGTTAACAAATATGTATGTTGAATTTTTTCTCAAAACTGGCCAATAAGCATTCCGAAATTTACAAGGTATTAGCCTTTTTGCTGAGTATAGCTGTAATTGTCTTTGTTTTTCCTCACCAGGGCAAATTTAAATACGATCTGCATAATATCAAGGGTAAACCCTGGAACTATGAGGATCTTATCGCCCCGGTCGATTTCGCTATTGTTAAAACAGCCGATCAGCTTTCCAATGAACGGAGCGAAGTTTATAAAAATGCAAAAGCCTATTTTAAGTTAGACAAAAATGTTTATCCGGCAAAGATGTCGGAGCTTGAGCTTGGTCTTGATAAACTGCTGGAGAAAAGATCAACACGTGTAAAGCAGAACCTTTACTCCCTTTGCATTTCATTAGTAGATAGTTTGTACAAAAGGGGAATTATTCAGCTGAATGAGGTGTTTGAAACCAAGCCTGCTGATTACTCGGTATATGTGATGAACGACAGTGTCGCAGAAGAGCATGACCTTGGGGAGTTTTTTACCGTGCAAACGGCCGATGAATATATCAAAGCGAAACTAAAATCGTATAATTCAAGTGAGACTAATGCGCTTGTCCCGCTGTTGGAAAATGTAATTGCTCAGAATATTTTCTGGGAACGGGAAACTTCCGAAAAGGTATTAAAGCAGGAGCTGGAAAATATTTCGCTTACTCACGGCGGTTTTGTGAAGGATCAGAGTGTGATTCTGAAAGGAGAAATTGTTGATGCGGAGAAATACCAGGTGCTTGAATCGCTTAGGGCCGAATACGAGGAGCAATTGGGAGGGAACGTAAATTTTATTTCGGTATTGATCGGACAAACTATTGTGGTGTCACTTTGCCTGCTTGTGCTGGCCATATTTCTGATCATGTTCAGGAAGGATATTTTCCTCGACAATTCAAAGATCACCTTTATACTTTTTCTCATCGTGCTGATGGTTGCCACGGCTAATTTGTCGATCAGGTATGATAAGTTTAATTTGTATGTCCTCCCGTTTTGCATGCTGCCTGTTATAGTCAGGGCCTTTTTCGATACACGTCTCGCGCTCTTCGCGCACATTGTAACTACTTTAATTATTGCTTTTGTTTCATCTAACCGGTTTGAATACGTTTTTGTACAGATCGTTGCTGGAATGGTGGCTATTTTCAGCGTCATAAACCTGCGAAACCGCTCGCAGTTTTTTTTAACATCAGTATTGGTCTTTGCGGCCTACATAATTTCTTTTATAGGAATAAACATAGTTCAGGAAGGCAGTTTTACCGGCATTAATTGGAGTGTGACGGAGTGGTTCGGGATAAGCGCTTTGCTCACTTCGTTCTCTTATCCGCTCATTTTTGTATTCGAAAGAACATTTGGTTTTCTTTCCGATGTTTCACTTATGGAGTTGTCGGACACTAACAGTCCCTTGCTTCGTGAACTGGCATCGAAGGCTCCGGGTACATTTCAGCATTCGCTGCAGGTGGCAAATATTGCTGAAGAGGTGATCTACCAGATAGGCGGAGATCCTTTACTTGTAAGAACAGGAGCACTGTACCATGATATCGGTAAAATGGAAGCTCCGATCTATTTTATCGAGAATCAAACGGCTGAAATTAACCCGCATAACGAATTGAGCTATGAAGAAAGTGCCGCGATACTTATTCGTCACGTTACGCATGGCATTGAGCTGGCAAAAAAACATAAGCTGCCCCAGCAGATCATTGATTTTATAAGAACGCATCACGGGACCACAACTACCTATTACTTCTACAAGATGTATAAAAGGGATCATCCGGATGAGCAGTTTGATGAAAGCATATTTCATTATCCGGGTCCAATACCGTTTTCAAAAGAGACGGCAGTGCTGATGATGGCGGATGGGGTGGAAGCGGCATCAAGAAGCCTGAAATCATATAGCGAACAAAGCATACAGGACCTTGTTGATAAAATAATAGACAGCCAGATCGCGTTAAACCAGTTTGTAAATGCGGACATTACATTCCGTGATATTAATATCATTAAAAAAATCCTGAAGAAAAAGCTTATCAGTATTTATCATGTACGGGTTGAATACCCGCGTTAATTTATATTCCTATGGCAGTTCCAATAGATGTATTTGGTTTGTTTAAAATAAGTGGTCCGGGTAAAACGAATGAAAAAATGTTTCTCTTAAGAGTGAAAAGGCCCGGTTATTCTTATGCGCGTCCCTACCAGGAAGATGAAGCATTTTACATTGAAAAGATGAAAATGGAAGCGCTGTTGCTGGCTTGTTCTGCTAAATTTTATGGTGATGATGAAATTGCGGTTGAACACATCAGTTCGTTTGAATATAAACCCAAAGGTGAAATTTTATTCAGGGCTAATGGGATGACTGATATTGATATTTGGGTCGGACAACCTTCTGAGTTTCCGGATTCAATCGTTATTTCGATGGCAGATTCAGAAAGTGATTTTTTGAAATTTGTAGAGGCAGATGAGGATTTGAATTTTTTCCTTCCACTGAGTAAAACCGAAAAGCATTCGGTTACTTTCATTACCGAAAACGACTTTGATCTGTCATCCGTGCCAAAGTATAACTTAACTGATCTTGATAAAACGGAAAATCAATGATCACATATATAATTATAGGGATTACCACACTTGTTTCAATTTCAGCTTTCTCGAATCGTGAACTTTTTGGCAAACTTTTGTTCAATGCTTCCGCGGTTTATAATAACAGGCAGTGGTATCGTTTATTTTCACATGGATTGGTGCATGCCGATGCAGGTCATTTGCTATTGAACATGTTCGTTCTTTTTTCTTTTGGCACGGCCATAGAGGAGCATTATTTTACAGCGATATTTTCTCAAAACGCATCATTTGTATTCGCGTTGATGTATGTTACAGCTTTGCCCGCTTCTACATTATACAGTTATTATAAACACAAACACAATTATGCCTACAATGCGGTTGGCGCCTCGGGGGCGGTATCAGCAGTTGTTTTTGCCAGCATTCTTATCAGTCCATTGAGCACATTGCTGGTTTGGTTCATTCCCGTAAAGGCCTTTATTTTTGGTGCTTTGTACCTGGCTTATTCCTGGTATATGGGTAAAAAGGGAACAGACAATGTTGGTCATGATGCGCACTTCTGGGGAGCTGTTTACGGCATTGTCTTTACCGCAGTGCTTAAGCCGGTATTAATTGTGAATTTTATTTATCAGTTACAAAGTATGTTTTAAAAAACAACGGATAGAAATCTAATAGTTTCGCGATGAACAAAGCAATTTTTCTGGACAGGGATGGGGTAATCAACCGTGAACGTGGTTTTACATATCGTTTGGAGGATTTCGAAATTTTACCCGGATTGGTCAGTGCATTAAAAGAGTTCAGGAAGAGGGGGTATATGCTTATCGTTGTATCCAACCAGAGTGGTGTGGCAAAGGGGCTTTATAGACAAACAGATATTGAAGTTCTGCATAATTATTTGGTTGGTGAGCTTAAAAAGGAAGGACTCGTGTTTGATGAAATTTATTATTGCGTTCACCATCCTGACGTAAGTAAATGTATTTGCCGCAAACCCGATTCGTTATTTGTTGAGAAATCTATCGCAAGGTTTGGTATCGATCCCGCCGGATCGTTTTTTATCGGCGACAAGGAGCGCGATATTGAGGCCGCACATAAGGCAGGTGTAAAAGGAATAATGATAGAAGCCAACTCCCCGCTGTCGGAAATTATGCATCTTATTAAATGATTTTTTGATTGTGTGCCGGTTTATGGGTCAAAAAATGCTTACCAGAGCCAAAATCTTTGCCTTTTATAACTGAATCATGTAAGTTTGTCGTATGTCAGTTTTTTTAAATTATAACGGCAAGTTGGTCAACGCCGATGAACCCCTCCTGAAGGTTGATAATCGTGCATTTCGTTTTGGTGATTCACTGTTTGAGACCATTCGTGTGATGAACGGGCAGTCCTTATTTTTGAATGATCACATTGCGCGACTGCTGAAAGGAGTTGGGCTTTTGAAAATGGACGTTTCACCTCAATACACAACCGATTTTTTTCTGAATCAGATCGCAGAACTTATCAAAGCCAATAACATAACTGAAGGTGGACGCATACGAATTACGGTTTTTAGAAATGGAGAAGGATTTTATACTCCAAAAGATAATTCAACATCTTATGTAATAGAAGTGAGCAGTATTCCTGAGAATGAATATATCCTGAATCAAAAGGGTTTTAATATTGATATTTTCAGCGAGGTAAAGAAGCAGCAGAACCCAATGTCGACGATAAAGTCGGGAAATGCCTTGTTATATGTGTTAGCCGGTGTCCACAAGGTTAAACAGCAATTGGACGATTGTGTTGTGATGAATGCCAAAGGCGATGTAATTGAATCGATCAATTCAAATATATTTGCAGTAAAGAACGGCGTGTTATACACGCCACCGGTAAGCGAAGGGTGTGTTGACGGGGTGTTGCGTAAAAAGATAATCGAAGTGGCCTTTAAAAACCGCATAGCTGTCTACGAAATCAACCTGGCGCAGAGCGTGCTTCTCAGTGCCGACGAACTTTTTCTTACCAATGTAATAAGCGGTTTACGTTGGGTTGGCGCGTACAAAAACAAGCGCTACTTTAACAATACCTCCAAAGCGCTTACCGATAAGCTCAACGAGTACATTTCAAAAAAGGCCGATTGATTTTTTTTGAACCCTAAACACCCGGGCTGAGCGCAGCCGAAGTCCCGAACCCCAAACCAGTTCTGTTTTCCCCTTCTCAATGTTTATAAGTCCTGTCGGGCCTGTTTTAATACAGTAATTTACAGGCTATATTTATACCAGATATGGAGGTTTTGAACCGGCTCAGGCAAACAGCATTGATCACGTTGGTGATCGTATTTCTCTTGCTTTTGCTGTCATTGACCGATTCCTCGTTCAACCTTGGCGGGTATAAGTTTAAACGGGTTGATCTGTTGTCCGACATAAAAACCACCGGGCTTTACAGGAGCTCGCCTTTAAGCAGCAGGCTGCTGACAGACT